>JBGOVN010000147.1:0-4453 GCA_041478155.1 Bacteroidota bacterium
CAGCATAGGCAGCAAGAGACGGTTTGATACGAACCCCGGGAAATCGTTGACTTCTGCAGGAACTTTTTCGAGACGTTCGGTAAGTGTTTTCACCGCGGCGAAGGTTTCATCGGATGTCGCGAAGCCCCGGATTATTTCCACAAGCTTCATCACAGGTACGGGGTTCATAAAGTGCATGCCAATGACCTTCTCGGGGCGGGTTGTTACTGCCGCGAGTTCGGTAATCGGAATCGAAGAAGTATTCGAAGCGAGGATTGCTTCGGGCTTTGTCAGTTTGTCGAGCGTGCGAAACAATTCCTTCTTCACGCGTTCATCCTCGGTCACCGCTTCGATCACGATGTCTGCCTGCTTGCAGCACTCCTCGAGGTCGGTCGTCGTCCGTATACGGCCGAGCGTCTCTGACTTCTGCTTCTCCGTGAGCGTTCCTTTCTTCACCTGCCGGTCGAGATTCGACTTGATGGAATTCAGTCCGCGGTCGATGAAATCCTGTTTGATATCGTTCAGGGAAACGTTGAATCCGTAGAGGGCAAACGTATGTGCAATGCCGTTGCCCATCGTGCCCGAACCGACAACGGTGACGTGAGAGATGGTGGACATGGAGAAAGTGAGATTAATGGATATTTAAAGTAAGAAGTTAAGAGTGAAGAGTAAAGTCAGGAATTGAGAGCTGTGAAGGATTGGAACGGAAAATTCTTTGTTCAATATTTGAACTTCGAAGTGAAGTTCGTGATGATGAGGAAGGAAAACATTCGAGCAGTTCGCCAGAATGCGTTGTGAGTGGGAGTGACTGTAGGATACCCCTTCTTACAGCAATTCCACAATCATTCCCGCTGCTTCGCCGCCGCCGATACAGATGGCTGCCAAGCCTCGTTTTAAGTTGCGTTGTCTCAACGCATAAAGGAGAGTTACGAGGATTCGGGCCCCGCTGGCACCAATCGGATGGCCGAGAGCAACCGCTCCCCCATTCACGTTCACTTTCTTCATGTCGAGTCCAAGCATCTTGTTCACTGCCAGCGTCACCACGGCGAATGCCTCGTTGATTTCAAACAAGTCGATGTCCTCTTTCTTGAGGTTTGCTTTCTGCAGAACCTTTGGTATCACATCGGCGGGAGCCGTCGTAAACCATTCCGGTTTCTTCGCTGCAGAAGCGTAGCTGACAATGCGCGCCAACGGCTTGAGTCCCATGGACGCTGCTTTTGCTGAAGACATCACGACAACTGCCGCCGCGCCGTCGTTGATCTTCGACGAATTCGCTGCAGTTACGGTGCCGTCTTTTTGGAACGCGGGTTTCAAGGTCGGAATTTTTTCAAACTTGGTCTTGAAGGGTTCCTCATCCTGCGATACTGTCTCATCACCCTGCTTAGTCTTAATTCCTACAGGCACGACTTCATCTTTGAACCTTCCATCACTCCAGGCTGACTGCGCCCTTTTGTAACTCATGATCGAGAATTCGTCCTGCGCTTCGCGCGGAACTGCACATTCCCTTGCGCAGAGCTCTGCTGCATTTCCCATGTGATAGTCGTTGTACACATCCCACAATCCGTCTTTGATCATCCCATCGACGAGCTGTCCATTCCCCAATCTATATCCCGTTCGCGCTTTCTCAAGGATGTACGGCACGTTTGACATACTTTCCATCCCACCCGCAACAATCATTTCAGCATCACCCAATCGTATCGCCTGCGCCGCCAGCATTACAGATTTGAGTCCCGACCCGCATACCTTGTTGACCGTCAAACACTCGACTGTTTCCGGCAGACCTGCAAACAATGCTGCCTGACGCGCCGGAGCCTGCCCTTCCCCCGCTGTTAAGACGTTGCCCATTATGAGTTCCTGAACATCAGACTTGCCGATACCTGCGCGCCTCACCGCTTCTTCAACAGTGAGGGCACCTAAACGGGGAGCAGTAACGGAACTGAGACTACCCATAAATGAGCCGATCGGGGTACGACAAGCGCTGAGAATAACTGCTTCGAGCATGGGGAAAGTTTAAGGTTTAAAGTTTAAGGTTGAAGATTTGAGGTTTAAGGTTTGAGGTTTGAGGTTTGAGGTTAAAGGTTGAAAGATGAGGATATGCAGTGCTGAGTTGTGAGTTCTGAGAATAGAGTTTCAAGTTTCAGGTTGCAAGCTCAAAGTGTTAAGTTTTGAGCACGAGGTTCAACTCTTACATTTTGATATTCATGCTTCACGGTATACCTTTCACCCTTTACTGTTCCCTCTTCCCTCAACTATTCATAACCTTCAAGAACTCTTTGTTCGACTTCGTCCCGCGCATCTTGTCGAGCATCAGTTCCATGGCTTCGACGTGTGAAAGGTCACTCAAGAATTTTCGCAGGATCCATACACGGCTGAGGTCGTCCGCGTCCATCAGATTCTCTTCCTTCCTCGTTCCGGTCTTGTTCACATTAATCGCAGGGAAGATACGCTTATCGCTCAGAGCACGGTCGAGAACCATTTCGCTGTTGCCCGTTCCTTTGAACTCCTCAAAGATAACTTCATCCATCCTACTCCCTGTTTCAATCAACGCCGTGGCAATGATCGTCAGGCTTCCCCCTTCTTCGATGTTTCGCGCGGCGCCAAAAAACCTTTTCGGCCTATGGAGGGCGTTTGCGTCGACTCCACCGGAGAGGATTTTGCCGCTATGCGGCACAACGGTATTGTGGGCACGGGCCAGGCGTGTGATGCTGTCGAGAAGAATCACGACGTCTTTCTTCGATTCTACCAGCCTCTTTGCCTTCTCCAGCACCATGTCCGACACCTGCACGTGACGCTCCGGGGGCTCGTCAAACGTCGAGCTGACCACTTCGGCGCTGACCGTTCGCTCCATGTCCGTCACCTCTTCCGGCCGTTCGTCGATAAGGAGGACAATCAGTTTAATTTCGGGATGGTTTCGGGTGATACTGTTCGCCATTTTTTGAAGTAAGATCGTCTTTCCGGCCTTGGGCGGAGAAACGATCATGCCGCGTTGCCCCTTTCCGATCGGCGACAACAGGTCCAGGATCCTCATCGAGAACTCGCCCGGGGCGGATTCAAGCTTGATGCGTGACGCAGGATAGAGCGGCGTAAGATTGTCGAACAACGTTCGTTCACGGATGAGATCCGGATGGTCATCGTTGACGGCCTCAACGCGTAAGAGCGCAAAGAATCGCTCTCCTTCCTTCGGAGGCCGTACTTGTCCGCTGACGCTGTCTCCAGTCCGGAGGCCGAATTTCTTTATTTGCGAGGGGGAGACGTAAATGTCATCAGGAGAGGGAAGGTAACTGTAGCTCGCAGAACGAAGGAAACCGTATCCGTCCGGCAGAACTTCGAGGACGCCCTTACTGAATCCGAGTCCATCTTTTTCCGTTTGCGTTTCAAGGATCTTGAAGATGAGATCTTGTTTGCGAAGGTCACTGAAATCGGTGATGTTCATCTCCTTCGCGATCTGGTTCAACTCAGCGATTTTTTTGGACTTTAATTCAGATATGTCCATAGGCATGGGCAAACACCCCTAATAAAATGGAAGATAAAAAACATCGAATTTCAGAAAGGCTCAAAGGAACGTGTTGAAAGTAGGTAGAGTGGAAGTTCGAAAAGGGTGACTTGAAGTGTCGTGGATGGAAACTACGAAAAGGGAATGATGGGTCCGACTTGCGCCAGAAAGTATACGCCATTATTGACTGATTGTCAAGTATTTTTTCCGTTGAAGGAATGCGAAGGCTTCAGCGACGACAAAATGAGATCCGGTGATGACGATCGTTCTCCCGGCTGCGCTCCGAAGTGCACGACGGACCCCCTCCGCGACGTTCGGGGATTCAATCGTTCGAATGCGACGACGACGGAATTCGTCCGCAACCTCCGCCGTGTTCCTCGAGCGGTCGGTCTTCGCGGCAACAACAATCGCCTCGTCCACAACCGTCCTTACGTTATTGACCATCGACTTCAAATCTTTGTCCTTCATCACGCCGAAAACGAGAAGAACGTTCCCGAGACCGAATTGTTTGAGCGACGACGAGAGCGAGCGAACGGCATCGGGATTGTGGGCGACGTCGGCGAACACCGCAGGCTCGTTGTGAATACGAGAAAGCCGTGCTTGCAGGCCGGTTGAGCGCCGCACATTTGAGAGACCCCGTCGAATTGCCCGATCTGAAATCTTGAATGCGCTGTGTCTTCGTATCTCCTCCAGTGCTAGAAGCGAGAGTGCGGCATTCCGTGCCTGGAAGGATCCGGCCAACGACACGAAAAGGTTTTCGAATCGGTGATCACGAAGAGAAACGTCAAGAGTTAATCCGTCGGCATCGGAATGTCTGGTCTTGAGCCGGACCTCTTTCAGTGTTACGAATGGTGAGTTCTTGGTCCGGCAGATGCGGCGAAGGACTCGGAGCGCAACGGCCGATTCCACCCCCGTGACACAAGGGACTCCTCGTTTAACAATCCCTCCTTTCTCGCTTGCGATGCGACCGATGCTCTTGCC
>JBGOVN010000102.1:0-5299 GCA_041478155.1 Bacteroidota bacterium
CTGTACGCACTGCAGAATGTCGGTGATGAGAAGGCCCTCACAGCGATCATGAACCTCTACGACCACTCGAAGAGCGAAAAGCTTAGAGGTAAGATTGTGTACGTGCTGGGGAATTTCGATTCTCCAAAGGTGGTGCCCAAACTCGCAGAGATCGCGATCAAAGACCCGAACAACTCGGTACGGAAGAATGCAGTGTATGCGCTCGGCAATGCAAAAAGCAGCGACGCGACAAGCTCGCTTGAGCTGATTGTAAAATCGCAGGCAGAAATCGAGGTTCGCAAAACTGCATTGTATTCTCTCGCCAATGTAGGGTCGGAAGACATCATCCCGTTCCTCGTCGAAGTAGCCAAGCTGGAACAGAGCGAAGAGCTCGCAAAAGCGGCGACATATTCACTCGGAAATATGAACAGTGAAAAATCCAGTCAAGCCCTCCAGACCATACTCAAAGAGGCAAAGTTCCTTGAGGTACGGAAGAGTGCATTGCATACGATCGGTAACCGGCAGGATGCGACGGCCGCCGCCGCGCTGCGCTCGGTCGCGCTGTCGGATCCCGACGCCGAACTGCGGAGAACAGCGGCCTACGCCCTCGGGAATATTCATGACAAGGTGGGGATGGACGCGTTGAAGGACATTCTTAGATCTGACGTCGACGGCAGGACAAAAGAGGCAGCGATCCACTCGATCGGCAATAGTGGCGGTACCGGCGCGCGCGATCTGCTTATGAACATGGCGATTGCGGAGACGAACGAACAACTGGGCAAGACTGCTGTCTACGCGCTCGGAAACCTGTCCGGAAGAGATGA
Organism: Bacteroidota bacterium; assembly: GCA_041478155.1. Taxonomy (GTDB): domain Bacteria; phylum Bacteroidota; class Ignavibacteria; order UBA10030; family UBA10030; genus JBGOVN01. The sequence goes on from JBGOVN010000102.1 coordinate 804, forward strand.
TCCGGTGGTCTTTCTTGAGATCGTGAGGAAGGCCAAGTTGCCGGAGGTCCGCAAGGCCGCGCTCAATCAAATTGGCAATGGAGGGGGGAGCGCCTCGGTAAAGGCTCTCGGTGAGCTTCTGAAGGAGATCACCGAACCCGAGTTGCGTGTAAGCGTGGTCTATGCACTCGGTAATTCGCGTAGCGACGAAGCGGTTGAAATCCTGCTTCAAACAGTCCGCAAAGACGAGAACAAGAAAGTTCGTACCTCCGCTGTCAATGCGCTTAGCAATATCGGGAGCGCGAAATCTCAGGAGGCGCTGTTGAAGATTCTCGAAGGAAAACCGTCGGACAAATGAGCAAGCATCTTTACTTCCGCGTTCTGGAATTCTGCTTACTGATCCTGGGATTGGCTTGTCCGGCCATTGTGAAATGTCAGACGGTCGTCCGCTACTCAGGCGCAGTTTCGACGTTGGCTGACCGTTGGGCTTGGGCGCAACGCGAGGCCAAGACCCGCGGGTTTGATGACGGCTATTGGGTTGGATACAGAATTGGGCGACTCATGGAGGAGGATTCGTACATCAGCTCGGGCGAATCGTCTTCGGGGACCATCAACGTTAAGAAGCCGTTGTACAACGTCGTTGAGCCCCGGGGAACTGATTCGTCGATCAGCAGACGAAGGTCTGATGGGTCAAGCTCGCACGACCCTCGCCGGTCAATCTTTAAGCGAATGAAGGACGTTGCTGTGTTAGTCCGCTTTGGCGAGCGGCAGGTGTTGCAGGATGTGAGGATCAGCAACATGGAACTCAGCTTCAACTTGAAGTCGAGACCATTGTTGTGGCTCGATTCAACTGAGGATGAGGAAAGTGTCGCGCTCTTAAGACTCATTCTTAAAGACGCAACCACTGAAAGGTGCAGGGAGAATCTGGTGAATGCTGTCGGAATTCATCAACACTCTTCGAGTGCATATCCTTTCTTGATCGACATCCTCAAGAGCCGTGAAACCAGTCGGATCCGCGCTCAAGCAACGTTCTGGATTCGGGAACAAGGAGGGGAGCAAGCGTTGGGGGTCTTGTGCCGGGCAGCCCAAGACGACCCAGCACGCGAAGTTCGCGAACAGGCTACCTTTGCTATCAGCCAAATGGAATCGAACGAATCGTTGGATTCGCTCATCGCGCTCGCCAGAAGGGGGAGGGATAGCGAAGTTCGCAGCAAAGCTACGTTCTGGCTCGGCCAAAAAGCTTCGGAGAGAGCAATCTCAACTCTCGAGGAAATCGCCGTCGAAGATGACGATACTGAAGTCCAACGGCACGCTCTCTTTGCCCTTGCCCAAATGCCCGACGGCCGCGGCGTTGAAAAACTCGTTGAAGTTGCGAAAACTCATCCCAACAAAAGGATCAGGAAGCAGGCTGTGATGTCACTCGGCCAGAGCAATGACCCAAGGGCCAGGGAAGCTCTCATCGATATCCTGAAGCAATAATATGGACTAGAGACAGGCTCCGCCTCTTCTGTATGCAACCTCCTCGACAATGTGGAGTCTCCTTTCCTGAGGCTCTCATTCCTGGATTTCGAAGCGAGGATTGACCCCCACCACATCCAGAATTTCACTTCGGCACGCGGAACACTTACGTTCGTTCTTGGTTGGATAACTGACGGTTCCTGACGCTCTATCCGAATTCTGTTGCATCACAACCTTTTTAACCCTGTTGGAGTCTTACCATAGTGTCTATCGTAACACTTTCAGGAGGAATCTTCATGCGGCTCTTTTTTTCGTGCGCACTCATTCTCGGTCCCTCGATTCTCTCCGCGAACTCCGACTCACTCTCAGTTCCGCTTCAGATGCAGGCAGTTCGCGCAAACGAGACGATGACGATCGACGGATTGCTCACGGAATCTGTCTGGCAGAATCCGGGACTCCGCGGGTTTAAACAGCGTCTTCCGTTTGAAGGTGCTCTTCCCTCTCAAGAAACAGAGGTCTGGATAGCCTACGACGACGAGGCACTCTACGTCGCTGCTCGCATGCACGATACGGCGCCCGATTCCATTATTCAGACCCTTGGCCGTCGGGACGCAGATATCACTGCAGACTGGTTCCAATTTTACATCGACCCCTATTTCGACAAACGAAGCGGTTTCTATTTTGCCGTCAGTGCCGTGGGTTCACTGCAGGACGGGACGCTCTATAACGACGATTGGGATGACAACTCCTGGGATGGTGTCTGGGAAGGGAAGGCGCACATCGACAGCGGGGGGTGGACGGTCGAAATGCGGATCCCGTACTCTCAGCTCCGATTTCATCAGGAAGAACGCTATACCTGGGGAGTGGATTTTCGAAGGATCATCGGACGTATTAATGAACGTGATTTTCTTGTCTACACTCCGCTGAAGGAAAGCGGATTTGTTTCCCGGTTTGTTCCCCTGGTCGGCATTGACCATGTAACACCTCCTCAAGACCTGGAAATCCTCCCCTATATCACTTCCAGAGCAGAATACACGCAACATTCCACGGGTGATCCGTTCAATAATGGTTCGAGAATTCTCCCGGGGATGGGTGCTGACGTGAAAGTCGGACTCGGAAGTAGCTTAACGTTGAGCGCGACCGTCAATCCGGACTTTGGTCAGGTCGAGGTTGACCCTGCAGTCGTGAACTTGAGCGACGTGGAATCATTCTTCCAGGAGAAACGTCCGTTCTTCATCGAAGGCGCGAACACGTTTCGCTTCGGTAGGGGTGGCTCGTCGAACTACTGGAGTTTCAATTGGAGTGAGCCAAATTTCTTCTACAGCAGACGAATCGGGCGCAATCCGCAGGGCTCCCTTCCGATTAGCCCGGATTATGTCGATAATCCTCTCGGAACGCACATTCTTGGGGCGGCAAAGCTGACCGGGAAAATGGGAGACAACTGGAATGTCGGTACGATCCAGGCCGTGACGAACAGGGAATTTACGTCGACGCAAACTGCCGGTGTCCGGGATCGATACCAGGTCGAACCGTTGACGTACTATGGATTGGCGCGGGGCCAGAAGGATTTCAACAACGGAAACCAGGGATTCGGAGCGATCGCCACTGTCACAAAACGATTCTTCAATGAGGATGGATCCGGAAACCTTCTCATCGACCAGATAAACAATGAAGCCTATGTCGGAGGAATCGACGGCTGGACATTCCTTGATTCGGATAAAGACTACGTCCTCACGGGCTGGGCCGGCATGTCGAACGTGCACGGGAGTCCGGCGAGGATCACCGCGCTCCAGACAAACTCTCGACATTACCTCCAACGTCCGGATGCAAGCTATCTTCACGTCGACAGCTCAGCGACGTCATTGACCGGCTATGCCGGCCGACTCAATCTGAATAAGCAGAAAGGGCCGGTGATGATCAATGCAGCGTTAGGGCTCATCGACCCGAAGTTCGATGTTAATGACCTCGGGTTTCTTTGGCGAGCTGACGTTGTCAACTACCACGCTGCCGTGGGGTACCGGTGGACAGATGCGACACCATACTACAACAATGTGGGTCTCAATGCAGCATTCTTCGGGAGTACTGATTTTGGAGGTACTAAGACGTGGCAAGGGCTATTTACGAACGGCTGGTTCGAGCTTCCGAATTTCTACAATTTTTCCTGGTCCTTCGCCTACAATCCATACACATACGATATTCGCAATACACGCGGTGGACCAACGATGCTTTCACCGATCGGCCGTGAGTGGGATTTCAATTTCAATTCAGATTCCCGGAAGTCACTCGTGATGAGCGCGTTTGGGTTCACGTACATCGGGGGCGGCGGACTGCAGAACTATGCAGAGGTCGATGCGCAGTTTAAGCCCGCGGCGAATGTATCACTCACAATCGGGCCGAGCTACTCACACAACTACAACGAGTCGCAGTGGGTGACATCGTATTCGGATCCGACCGCGACCGCGACGTACGGAAGCCGCTATGTGTTCGCGTTCCTCGAGCAGACTACTCTGTCCGCCAATATCCGTCTGGACTGGACATTCACTCCGCAGCTGAGCCTCCAGTTGTTTGCGCAACCTTTGATATCGTCCGGCGACTACAGCGATTACAAGGATTTCCAGCAACCGCGAACATTCAACTTCAAGAAATTCGGCGATGCGGGTTCAACATTGACAAAGACCGTTTCAGCGACGGGGGATGTTTCCTACACCTTCGATGCGGACGGTAACGGACCAGCGCCTTCCTACACCGTCTCGGACCCAAATTTCAATTTCCGGTCACTGCGCGGCAACGCTGTCCTGCGATGGGAATACAGACCGGGTTCAACGATCTATCTTGTATGGACCCAGAGCCGCTCCGACGTCGAGAGCGTAGGAGACTTCGAGTTTTCGCATTCCTTCAGCCGGTTGGTTGGCGCGCAGCCCGACAACATTTTTCTCGTCAAGTTTTCGTACTGGTGGAATATGTAGTGTTGATTGAGCGATCTCACGCCGGCCAAGACGGCAAGAATTAAGCCCCTTCAGATGAGTGAAGGGGATTTTTTTTGTCCGATTGAATTACCC
>JBGOVN010000007.1:0-12548 GCA_041478155.1 Bacteroidota bacterium
AACACTGGAAGCCGTATTTGCGAGAGTCGGGTAAGCGCCATCCCGCGCGATATTAAAGTAGTAATCACCGAACATGTATCCGGTGAATTTTCCCTGACTCCACGCCGGGAAGGTCGCGGACAAGAGGAACAAGAGTACGAACGCAAGGTATTTCTTCATGGTTTTCCTTGACGCCTCATATAAGTGAGTGATGACTTGGTGAATTGAATATTTCGCTGCAATGTCGAAACAACAGAGTCAGTACGAAACTCGGGATACCAGGAGAATTAGACCTTTGGGAACAGGTTGGAGATCAAGGATTGCGTATCCAATATAACAACGCAGCTTTATCGCTGAATGACACAAGTATTATCGAATTGTTAACACCCGAAAGGGGGGCAAAACCGTTTTGCCTAGAACCTTGCGTCTGGCGCGCAGCGAAGGAGGATTTTCAGAGCATTAAAGAACTTTAAAAGGTCCGACCAAGACGGTCAAAACCGTAAGAGCGATAACGATCATTCCAAGCATTCGACAGAATTCCCGGTCGCCCACCGGCTCCTGTCCATCATATTCATCGTGTTCCGGCGAAAAAAGTTCAAGCCAAAAGACAAAGGGATTCCGTCTCTCGAGCATCATACTAACCTTGGGTAGGTTTGTCTTAAAATATGGTTTGGACATGGTCGTCGCTTCTCGTCCGCCAATATACTCTTTTCCTGTTACCTCAATGTCATGGATTCTTTAAGTATGGATGAAGCTGAAAAAAGAAGGCGCAAGCCCGTGGAGGCGCCCGCGCCTTGCGATCCTCGATGGCGCTGAGGAAAATGCTGGTTCTGTCGCAGTAGACGACAATCGGGAGGTTGGCCACGATGCCGTTCCCACGAACGGGAATTAAGATAACAGCCGCAGGTTATTGGTCGATTACTCGAACGTTATGAAAATCTTACGCTTGCGGTAAAGGTGTTAACAATAACTTAACATGACAACGAGCCTTCTGCGTTGATTCCCGTCGCCATATTCTATACCATTCCTACCTGCAAAACGTATGGCACACCCCTGGAGCATAGAACATCTCGCAATCGACGAGCCTCTCAAGGCATGTCTTCGGAAAATCCTGAGAATGAGGTTTCAAAAAATGTGGTCGCATGGGGCGGGAACGGCGGAAAACAGCGACGGAGAGTCGCTCCACGACATGAGGGTCTCGGCAAGAAGACTTCAAGCTGTCATGAGGATATTTAAAGGCGTATTCGCGAAGAAAAAAATCAAAAAGCAACGTGAGATGCTCCGTACTCTGATAGGACAGTTGGGGTCGGTGCGCGAACACGACGTTTTTCTGGAGTATCTTGCTGAATTCAAGACGACGATACCGACAGGCGATACGCGCGCGATCGACCTTGTTATCGCAAGAGAACGGAACCTCCGCGAAGCCGGAAGGTCGGCGCTCGTGCGTCATCTTCGCCGATTGAAACGAGACGAATTCGACCTGGAGTTTGCCAGGTTCATCCGTCAGGCACTTTGAAGCGATGGCACGAACGTGGGACATCAAGCCGAGGAGGAGTCTCAGGGAAAACATCGCTGTTCTATTGCCGGCATTGTATGACGAGTTTTTCGTAATGAAGCGAAAGGTGGTTGGTCACCCGCGAATGCAGAAAGTGCTCCACGAGATGCGGTTGAGAGGAAAAATGGTGAGATACATGATGGAGACGGTCGACGTTGGGTACGGAGAAGAATTTGGATCGTGTCTTGAGGAATTCAAACGGCTTCTCGTGTTGATGGGGAAGATTCACGACTGCGACGTCCAGGTTCCCAAGCTCCGTGGACACTTGACGGAGATTCGGTTGTTGAACAAAGGGTTGACGGATCGCCTGAAACGGATCTCAACACAACCGCTTGTCCAAGTCGTCCGCCAACGCCGAGAGCAGAGACGAAATCTGTTCAACGAAGTTCGCGGCATTCTTGAACGTTGGGAACATGAAAACTTTCGCGCAAAAATTGTCCGCGCTCTCGCGGGCGAGCACGTAAACTAATCGATGAAAATCTACATCCTTCGCCACGCAATTGCGGTCCCGCGTGGGACTGTTGTGTATCCGGACGACGACCGCCCCTTGACGGAAGAAGGCGCAAGAAAAATGTCGAAAGCAGCACGGGGGTTGGCCGCAGTTATCGACGATGTTGATGTGATCCTCACGAGTCCACTCATCCGAGCGCGCGGTACCGCCGAGATTGCCGCAGTGGCGCTGGAGGCAGAGAACAAGATCGAAATTTGTCGGGAACTGTTGCCGGGAGTTGCAACAAAGAATCTTCTATCGTATCTCGGGAAATTCAAAGAGCTTCAGAGCCTTCTTGTTGTTGGCCACGAACCGGACCTCGGGTATCTCGCATCGGCGCTCATCGGTAGCGGCACCTCGGTGATCGAGTTCAAAAAAGGGAGTGTTTGCTGCATCGAAGTTTCTACGCTTCCACCGATTCGGCCGGGGACTCTCCTTTGGCATCTTACTCCGAAAATTCTTCGTACAATTGATTTATAACGACAAAGGACATCATGGCACGTCTATTTGAGCAAGAACATCCCTACCCGGGGAAACTCATCATCGTCGAAGGAATCGACGGGTCGGGAAAATCCACCCAACTTCAGCTGCTCCAAAAGTGGCTGCTCAACTCAAAGTTTCGCCTTTTTTTCACCGAATGGAATTCTTCCGCGCTCGTCAACGAGACGATCAAACGAGGAAAAAGGAAAAACCTTCTGACCCCCACGACGTTTAGCGTGCTGCACGCAACGGACTTCGCCGACCGACTGACGCACCTGATCATCCCTCCGCTCAAGGCGGGCATGATCGTCTGCGCCGACCGATACGTCTTCACCGCGTTCGCGCGCGACGTCGTGCGCGGCGTTCATCCGGAGTGGGTGAGAAATTTGTATGGTTTTGCCGTGAAGCCGGATCTCGCGCTCTACTTCAAAGTGCCGATTGAAGTTTCGTTGAAACGCATACTCAACGCGAGGATCTCTCTCAAATTCCATGAAGCGGGAATGGACCTGGGACTCAGCGAGGATCCCAGGGAAAGTTACCGTTTGTTCCAGACCAAGATTCTGGAGGAATACGACAAGATCGCGATTGAGTACGACCTCACGGTGATCGATGCGACTCTTTCGATCCAGAGGCAGCAATCGACGATACGGGAAATCGTGCGGGAAAAATTAAAAGAGTATAAACCGACCCCCTTCCTGCAAAAAAAGGAGAACGTCTATGTCGCCTGAAAAGAAAAAAATCTTTTACGGGTTCGGGCTACCCTACATCGAAGTAGACGACCTCCGGGGAAAACTCATCGTGATTGAAGGGACGGATGGCGTTGGCCGCTCCACGCAGATAGAAGAACTCAAGAAGTGGCTTGAAATCAAAGGGTACGGTGTTGCCACGACCGGGTGGACGCGTTCGCCGCTGATGGGAAAAGCGATCGAGGAGGCAAAATCGGGGCACACGCTCAACGTCAACACATTCAGCCTCTTGTATGCGGCCGACTTCGCCGACCGCCTGGAGCACGAAATCATTCCAGCTATGCGTGCCGGGTTTGTCGTCCTCGCCGACCGGTATATCTACACTGCCTTCGCGCGTTCTGTTGTGCGAGGAGCCGACCGGCAATGGATCCGGAAAGTATTCGGCTTTGCCCTTGAGCCCGATGCCGTTTTCTACATGCGTATTAAGATCGAAGACCTTATTCCGCGCGTCATTAACAGTCAAACACTTCACAAGCGGTACTGGGAAGAGCAGTCAGGAGAGGGGATGGACTATTGGGAATCCGGGATGGATCTCCGCCGTGGAGAGGACTTCTACGATAGTTTTGTCGAGTATCAGAAGGAGATACTGAAGGAGTTCGACAAAATGACAAACGAATTCGGATTCAAGACGGTCGATGCATCGCGCGGGCTTGAGGAAACGAACAGAGAGTTGAAGCAAGGCATTCTTGAAGTCCTGACAGATGAAGAAACGGAAGAAAAATCTCGCCGCAATTGACATCGGCACAAACTCGGTTCACCTCATTGTCGCGGAGGCAGACCCGGCGTCGGGTCGCTTCAAGATCCTCGACCGCGAAAAAGAGAACATTCGACTGGGCTCGGGCTCTACCGACATGAAATACCTGTCGGACGGGGCGATGGATCGCGGGGTCCGGACTCTGACGCGGTTCAAGGCTATTGCCGATTCGCTTGACGCCTCCGTTCGTGCTGTTGCCACGAGTGCCGTGCGGGAGGCGCTGAATCAGGAGGAATTCCTGAGACGCGTTCGTACGGAGACCGGAATCAAGATCGAGACCGCCTCGGGAGTCGAGGAAGCCCGGCTCATTTATCTCGGCATCCTCCAGGCCCTACCCGTTTTCCCCAAAAAAATTCTCATGGTCGATATCGGTGGCGGAAGCACAGAATTCCTGGTCGGCCACAAACGAAGGATTCTCTACAGTAATAGTCTGAAAATCGGCGCGGTGCGCTTGAGCCAAAGATTTTTCAAAGACGGAAAAACCAGCCAGAGGTCAGTCCGGGATTGCAGAGAATACGTTGCAGGAATGCTGAATCCAATTGTTCGTGAGGTTAAGAAACACGATTTCGAAATGGTGGTCGGTGCCTCCGGAACAATTACAAGTATCGCACGGATGATCGGGAGGATGAGGGAAGAGGATGATGAGATATCGATAAATAATTTTGTCTTTACGAGGGATGAACTTCTTAAGATCGTCGATACCGTCCTGAGCGCGGAAAATGCCTCGGAACGGTTATCGATTGCCGGCCTCGACCGGGGTCGCGCAGACATAATCCCGGCAGGAGCCATCATCCTCGAGCAGATATTCAAAGAATCAAAAATAAAGAGCCTGACCGTCTCGGAGTTTGCCCTTCGCGAGGGAATTGTACTCGACACAATTGAGAAGGAAAGAAACCGGGGTGGGGGCGACCACCTGCACGACATCCGTTACGGGAGTGTTCAGCATCTCGCGCGAACGTTCCACGACGAACAATCACACGCAAAGCATGTTGCGAAACTTGCACTGCGAATCTTCGACCAAACCAAGATTTTGCACAAGCTCGGCGGCATCGAGCGGGGGTATCTCGAGGCCGCAGCCCTGCTCCACGAAATCGGGCTGTTCGTTTCGCATTCACAGCATCATCGGCACTCGTACTATCTCATCAGAAACGCAGAGTTGCTCGGATTCACCGAGAACGAGAAGGAGATCATTGCGAACATCGCGCGTTACCACCGCAAGAGTCATCCGAAAATGAAACACGACGGGTTTCGAAAGCTGAGCGCTGAGGACCAACAAGCTGTAACACGGCTCGCCGCAATTCTTCGGATTGCGGACGGACTCGACCGAACACACTCATCAAGGGTCAAAGACATATTGTGCAGGAAGTCTCGTGGACATCTTTCGTTCAGGCTGAAGCGACAGGGAAGGGCGAAACTCGACCTGGAGGTCTGGGGGGCTGATCGAAAGAAAGAACTCCTCGAGGAAACTTTCAGAGTAAAACTAAGAATAAAGTAATCGACCAGACTCGCAATGGCCGGTACGAGACGGTTTCCCAGCCTCTGCTCGAAACCTTGACTCGGTAGCGCACCGCGTATCTACGTCACTTCTTTCCCTCACCGCCTTCGCTTGTTTCAGTCTTCTCTTTACTTACCCGAACTTTTCCTCTTAAAAGCTCCAGCCACCCACAACGTATAGTATGTGATCGCGACGATAAAAAGAATCCAGTAGCCCATTTCCATCCTTCCCTCTCCCTTTTGAGATCCGAACTTGAGTTACATTCACATTCAGCGTCAAAGATACTCGCGGCTTGTTATCGTATTGTTACTTTTCCATGACGACTATGTTAAAGACGTACGCTGCTCAATTCGATTCTTGCTAGATGCAAAACATCCCGGTATATTTGCTCTGTCCTCTACTTACATAACTATTGAGTTGCACTTAATGTCCAAAACAATCCTCGTCGTCGACGACGAAAAAGACATCGTCGACATGCTGAAGTACAATCTCGAGAAAGAAGGCTACTCCGTCTTGACGGCTCATAACGGAAAGAAAGCTCTTCAGTTGTCGCACAAGAACCCCGACCTGATTCTCCTTGACGTGATGATGCCGGAGCTGAACGGGATTGAAGTCGTTAAACAGTTGAAGAAGGAGAAGGCGACGGAGTCGATACCGGTGATATTCCTGACCGCGAAGGGTTCTGAATCCGATGAGATTGTCGGTTTGGAATTGGGGGCGGAAGACTATATCGTAAAGCCGCTCGCTATCGGAAAAATCCTGGCAAGGATCAGAGCTGTCTTTCGGCGGAAGGAACAGGGGGAGATCGAATCGACAAAAGCCTCGGACTTCATCCGGATCGGGGACCTCGAAATCAACGTACTAAACTATTCCGTGAAAATAGCTGAAAAGGAGATTGCCTTTCCCCGAAGAGAGTTCGAGACTTTGGTCTATCTTGCAAAACATCGCGGCGTCGTACTCTCTCGAGCGAAAATTCTCGACGCTGTGTGGGGACAGAACGTTTATGTGGTCGACCGCACCATTGACGTGCACGTAAGGAAAATACGGGAAAAGCTCGGTCGATATGCCGAATACATCGAGACGGTGAAGGGTGTCGGTTACAGGTTCAAGGTTGAAGGATGAAGAGTCTCCAGACAAAGATAACGGCGACGTATGTTACCCTGGCGGTGATTCTCGTCGTCAGCGTGAGCGTTATCTCGAGTTCGAGGTTGGATTCGTATTTTCAGCAGCAGCTTGTGAATGACCTCAACCGTCAGGCGGAGTTGATCTCATATTTCTTGCAAACTGATTCCACGCTTTCTTTCCGCGCCATCGATGGCCGTGTGAAAAAAATCTCGGGGATCGAAAATTTACGCATCACGCTGATTAGCGCTAACGGCAACGTACTTGCCGATTCCGACGTCCCGCCGGATCGATTGGCGCAGGTGGAGAACCATCTGCAACGTCCGGAGATCCAACAATCGCTCACTCAACCGGTCGGGGTCGACCGGAGGCACAGCGCGACGGTCGGAAGAGACTTCCTGTACATCGCCAGGGTCCTCACCGACCCTGTCAAAGTTGCGGCCTTTCCAAATCTGAAGTTTGTTCGTCTGAGCATGCCGTTGGAACAGGTGGCCGAGCGAGTGAAAGGAATACACACGAATATCTATGTCGTGGGTTTGGTTGTGCTCGTTCTCGTCACGGGGATCAGCACGTTTGTCTCACGCCGGATTGCCAAGCCCCTGGTCGATATCACACAAAGCCTCGAGCAGATCCGTTCCGGAAATCTCCAGAAGCACGTCAACGCATCGTCAAGGGACGAGGTCGGACAGGTTGGACGGGCCGTCAATGAGCTTGTGGACAAGCTCAACGCAGACCGCGAAGAGCTGGAAAAGCTTCAACGCATCAGGAGTGAATTCCTTGCCAATGTTTCACACGAACTCCGGACTCCCATATTTGCGATCCAGGGATTGATCGAAACCCTCCTGAACGGGGCCGTCAACGACCCGAAGGTCAACCGCTCGTTCCTCGAAAAGGCGCAGTCAAATGCGATGCGCTTGGATGCTCTCCTCACGGACCTCATTAACATCTCTCAGATTGAGTCCGGGGAGATGAGAATGAGCTTCCGGTATTTCTCAGTCAACGAGTTTCTCGGAGCGGTCGCGAAAGATTTTCAGCCTGCCGCCGAGCAGCGTCGCATCTCGCTCATGCTTGACCTCAAAACAGCGGCCTCGACGCAGGTTTTTGGAGATCGCGAACGACTCCATCAGGTCATGACCAATCTTGTTGAAAACGGGCTACGCTATAATAGAGAGGGGGGAGAAGTGCGGATCTCGACCGAGGAGTTGAACGGAATGGTGAGGATTGGCGTTGCTGACACAGGTATCGGCATCGCCGCGGAGCACCTCCCCAGAATCTTTGAACGATTCTACCGGGTTGACAAGGACCGCTCGAGAGAGGTCGGTGGGACTGGACTAGGCCTTGCGATCGTCAAGCACATTCTCGAAGCGCATGACAGCAAAGCGGAGGTTGAGAGCGTTTCCGGACAGGGGAGCAGTTTTCGATTTGCCCTGAAGCGCGGATAGAATACAGAAGATGATTTGCCTACTTCTCTATCTCCACGCTCGCCAACAGGATATCTTGCGCATGGGGATCGGTCATATCTTCCGAAGTTTCGATTTCCAGTTTTGCCCCTTCGATACGCGTTCCCCGCGTCCCTTCTTCGAAATGTTCACGGAAGTGCTCCGCCGATATAAAGGCAAGCGCTCCCAGCTTGACTGTAACGCCGACAGCCCTTGTCGCATCGTTGTTATTTAAGACCGATTCAATCCTCCGCAACAGATCTGCCATGAGTGAAAGCTCGTGCATCGTTATCCTCCCTTTGACTGCAACCGCCAATTCTCAACATCATGAAGAACCGCCGCAACGACTCCTTCGATTGACTTTTCGACCTCGATTGACAGTCCCTGTCCGGCACCGAAGCCCTTTCCTTCTATTCCATAGACGATAACATTGGCGGGCAATTCATCCAACGTTCGCGCAAGCTCAATTGCTTCTGCGACGCTGAAGGCGTGTGTTGAGTAGTGGAAAAAACCGATCGGGATCGATTGACGGTGTGCCTCAAATCTGTGAACCGTACCGGGCGGGCTTCCGGAGGAGACTGCATCGACAAGAATGACGGCGGGGGCGTTTTTCCAGAGCTCCATTAGGGCTGCTCCTTCTCCGGATTCCTCCTTCACCGTAACTCTGGCAGGTTGAAGCTTCTTCACCAGACGTGCGATATGGAGTCCTAGTGCGTCGTCGCTCCGGTACGTATTCCCGATTCCTACGAGAAGGAGGTTTGAGGTTGAGAGATTTTCCTGTTGCACGGTAGCACCGTGGAGAGTGTCGTTCATTCCCGTTCAATGTTGAGTTTCAGAAAATGGGTGGCGCAGGAAATACAGGGGTCATAATTACGAATCGCCTGCTCCAGATGCCATTTCAAGTCTTCGTGCGATTCGTCGAGATGATCCCCAACAAAGGACCGGAGATCGTGTTCGATCGTTTTCTGATTCTGTGACGTCGGCGGAATGATCTTGGCGTCGAGAATGATTCCCCGGGCATCAAGGCGATAGCGATGATACAGAATCCCCCGCGGGGCCTCGGTGCATCCGAATCCGGTTGATTCCCGCGGCTCGATGCTCACGCACGCTCGATCCGGCAGCTCATATTCATCGATGATTCTCAACGCTTCGATGCAAGCGTAGAGCGTCTCAACGCTTCGGACGATGATGCTCTTGAAAGGGTTGTTGCAGACATTGCCCAGCCCGGCCTTTCGCGCTTCCTCCAGTGCAAGGAGGGGGAGCTTATCAGAATTCAGACTGTAGCGGGCGAGAGGTCCGACGAAATAGGCGCCGCGTGCCTTCAGCGACGAATGGAGAGCGTTCGAGTGTTTAACGTGCTCCTCAATGAAGTGGTTGTCGTAGTCGGCGATGGGGATATTCAACCCCTTGTTGGAAACGAGCCGCCCTTCATTGAATGGATACTCATCAGGATGGCGAAGCGAAACGAATTCGTAGTCTTGTTCGAAATCGGGAAACGGGAATTGAGAAACCCAGCGAATCGTCTCGATAGCCGCTACGCGAGCACGTTCGATCTTCTCGGTGAGTCCCCGTAATTCCTGCTTCGTCGGCAGTTTGTAAAAGCCCCCGACGCGAACATTGATCGGATGGATTTCCCGGCCGCCAATCAAGGTCACGATCTCGTTCCCGACCTTCTTCAATTGCAAACCCCTTTTCACTTCATTAGGGTGGTCTTTGGCCATCTGAATTGCGTCCTGGTAACCGAGAAAATCCGGTGCGTGGAGCATATAAATGTGAAGAGCATGGCTTTCGATCCACTCGCCGCAGTACAGAAGGCGTCTCAGTGCCCGCAACTGCCCGTCAACAGTCACACCGAATGCATTCTCCATTGCGTGGACGGAACTCATCTGGTACGCGACGGGACAGATACCGCAGATCCGTGCTGTGATGTCGGGCGCCTCGCTGTGGTTTCTCCCTCTCAGGAGGGCTTCGAAAAACCTCGGCGGTTCAAAGATCTTGAATTTTGCGTCGACCACAGCACGGTCCTTTATCTTCACGTAAAGGGACCCTTCCCCCTCTACCCGTGCGAGATAGTCAACTTTTATGGTCCGGGATCTCATGTCGTTCACTTTCCTTGCGAAATGCATCCGCCTGTGCGTTGATGCCCCGGTAGAGCCAGAGCAATTCCTGGCTGCCCATGCCGTGGTGCATCCAGGATGATGCGAGTGAACTCGTGTTCGGCGTCTCTTTCGGACCGAAGCAGCCAAAGCACCCGCGATGGTACGTCGGGCAGAGGGCGTTGCAGCCGGCCTGAGTCACGGGTCCCAAGCACGGCGGGCCGTTGGTGACGAGTTCGCACACGTTCCCGCGCATCTTACATTCCACACACACGCTGTAGGTCGCGACGTTCGGTTTGCGCCCGTTCAAATAGGCCGAAATTACTTCGACGAGCTGGTATTTGTTGACCGGGCATCCCCGGAGCTCGAAATCGACCGGCACATGGTCTGAAATCGGCGTCGATTTCCCGAGCACCTCAATGTACTGCGGGGAGGCGTAGACGACCGAGATAAATTCCTTCACGTCCTTGAAGTTTCGGAGCGCCTGGATCCCACCGGCTGTCGCACACGCGCCGATTGTTATGAGGACCCTGGAAGAGCGCCGCACTTGATGGATGCGCTCTGCATCGTGGGGGGTAGAGATGGATCCCTCGACAAGAGAAACGTCGTACGGGCCCGGAATGAAAGCGCGCGAGGCCTCAGGGAAGTTTGCAATCTGCACCTCTCCTGCAACTGCCAACAGTTCATCTTCGCAATCGAGCAGACTCAACTGACAGCCGTCGCACGAGGAAAATTTCCAGACCGCCAGTTTTGGTTTCCGCCTGGACGTCATCGTCACACCTCACGCTTGGTCATAAGGTCCTTCACATTCTGGTATGAAACGACCGGTCCATCCTTACAAACAAAAAGATTTTGTATCTGGCAATGTCCGCACAGGCCGATACCGCACTTCATGTTTCTCTCCAACGAGACATAGATATTCTCGTCTGCAACTCCGCATTTTTGAAGCTCCTGCACACTATAGCGCATCATCATCTCAGGCCCGCAGATCATCGAGACAGTGCTTGAAGGGTCGAACGCGGCCTTCGGAATAAATGCCGGGACGACGCCGACATTTCCTCTCCAGGTTCCGGGTGCACGGTCGACAGTAACAACAACGTCCATGTCAAGTCGAGCGCGCCAGTGTTCCAGCTCATTCTTGTACAGTATATCGGCGGGCGTCCTCGCCCCATAGAGGAGCTGAACCTTACCGTACTTCTCACGATGCTCGAGGATTCGATACAGCGCGGATCTTAATGGGGCAAGACCGATGCCACCGGCGATGATGACGATGTCGCTCCCTTCCGCCTCCTTCACCGGCCAGTGCGTCCCGTAGGGTCCGCGGACGCCGAGCGTCGCTCCTTTGTGGAGCTTCTGCATTGCCCTCGTGACCGTTCCGACCGCTCGGGTGGTGTGGATGAGGCATTGGTCTTTTCCAGGATCGCCGCTGATGGAGATGGGGACTTCACCAACTCCATAGACGTAGAGCATGTTGAACTGGCCTGGCGCAAAGTGGACTCCGCCGTTTCGTTGAACCGCCCGAAGTTCGACAGTGAACGTGTCCTTCGTTTCGCGGCGTACGTGTTGAATCCGGTAAAGATCCGGCACCATGGCAGATTCGCGCATCGCGGGACTCATCTGCATCGTCACGTCTCCGAATAAACGTCGAGCAGTTGGAGTCTCATCGATTGCAGATTCCGTTCCATCAGAATTGCAAACCTCGTCATCAATTCATATCCGAGGTCGTGGTCCTGTTCGCATTTCGTCCTCAGGCATTTTCCGTCGAGTGCAAGCGCGCGCGTGAGTTGCGTGGACAGCGCGTCTGCGTGCCAGCGGTACGGAGGAAACAGCCAGGACCAGCCTATGACATCTCCTTCGCCAAATGTTTGAGTGGTCACAAGCCCCTTAGGGGGCAGGTCTATCTGGAGAGCAACGGAGCCGCTCCGGATCAAATAGCATTTCGTCGCTTCCTCGCCTTCCTGGAATAAGTGCTTGCCGGCGTCGAAACGAACGTTCGAGGCGCACCCGACGAGTAAATCGAGATACCGGTTTTGCAATCCGGAAAAAATCGGATGTTCGGCTATGATCGATATCAGGCTATCCATAACGTGCCCTCCTATGATGCCGTACTTGGTACGCGAACATCTCTCATCGCGCGTACTTCCTCCGTGAGGTCTATACCCACCGGACACCACGTAATGCATCGGCCGCAGCCGACGCATCCGATGGTTCCAAACTGGTCAACCCAACTGGCCAACTTATGTGTCAGCCATTGTCGATACCGGGACTTCGGCGTGGCGCGGACACTGCCGCCATGGACGTACGAAAAATCCACGCTGAAGCACGAATCCCATTTTCGCCATCGTTCTGCCGTTCCTCCCGTGAGGTCGGTCGTATCTTCGACGGTCGTGCA
>JBGOVN010000004.1:0-15180 GCA_041478155.1 Bacteroidota bacterium
GCGCGACGGTTGCGATATGCCTCCCGCATAAGTCGCTTGAGTCGATTCCTGTCTACAGCTCTTCTCGTCCCTCTTGAGACGGAAAACCCAACCTTGAAGCCCTCGCTCTCGGCTGGGTTGATTATGTAAAAGACCTTGATGGGCGGCACTGTGAACGATTGCCCGTTCGACAAAATTCTACCAAACGATTGGTACCCTCGAATAATTTCAGATTTAAGAAGGCGTCTTGTCACTCCGGCGGTCGGTTAACTCTTCTTTTCGTCGCTCACGGTTAATTTCCATCGTCCCTTCGCCCGGCGGGAGCTCAAGACTTTCCGTCCGTTTTTCGTCGCCATCCTTGCACGAAACCCGTGGGTGTTCTTCCGTTTTCTGTTGTGGGGTTGGAATGTTCTTTTCATCCTACGTGTGCTCCTCCAATGAACTCGTTTAGCTCGAATCTAATTTATCAATTTACAGAAATAATGTCGTACAAACAAGAAACGCCTCGATGCGCTTCGACGAGGATCTTTCTTGGATGGTTGCGTTGCCGGTTACAGTGCGTTTTCTAAATTTCCGCTTTTCATTTCAAAAGATTTTCGTTTTTGTAAACTTTCCTCTTGCAAACGCACACCGCGGGTATTATACTTAATTCACCCTTCGTCCCGCCTTTCCGGTGTTGGTAAGCTGTGAATATGTTTTCCTGTGGCGGGCCAAAGACGAACAGCGTTGATTTTCTGACTTCCATGTTGATGGTACTAAGATGTTAATAAGTGTCCAATCGGGTGTATTTCTCGTTGGTTTTTGATGCATTACGCGACCCCTTTGATGTGAGTTAAGAGGCGCTTACTGCAACTCTTTGCCTTTCGTTTTTTCCACGACGTGCATATCGTTGTGAATAATTGGTTTATTGATGTGAATAACTTTTCATCCCTCCCCCATGACGACAAACGTAGGACCGGCGACAACCAGCGGCGCCGTTGAATCGCTCGTAGACGCCCAAAAGCTGTGGGGAGCGTGTCTCGACCGCATTCAACAGGAAGTTTCAACCTTGAGCTTCAAGACGTGGTTTCAGCCTGTGGTCGCTGTGGGCATTAAGGGCTCTGAATTGACGATCCAGGTTCCCAGCCAGTTTTTTTACGATTGGCTTGAGGAACATTATAACGCTCTTATTCAAAGGACCATTGCTGCTGTTCTTGGTCCCGAGGCGAAATTGTTGTATTTCATCGCGAGAGAAGAAAAGATGGAGCTCGCGAGCACCGGGTCCGCTCCACTAGTAACCAAGGCCGCCCCTCTAAAACAAGAGAGTTTTGTCCGATTCCCGTTCTCTCCTCATGTGCTCTTGCGAACGGAGAACCAGCAGCCTGTTTACAGTAATCTCAATCCGCGATATACGTTCGACAATTTCATCAAGGGCGACAGCAACCAATTAGCCCGTGCGGCTGCCATGGCCGTTGCAAATAACCCCGGCGGAACATCATTCAACCCCCTTGTTATCTACGGTGGAACCGGCCTCGGAAAAACGCACCTGATGCACGCGCTGGGCAATCACGCCATTGTCACCGGCAAGGCGAATCGGGTGATCTATGTCTCGAGCGAGAAATTCACTGTTGACTTTGTTGAGGCGATCCAGTCAGACAAAGTGAACGACTTTTCACAGTACTACAGAAGTATGGATTTGCTTGTCGTAGACGACATTCAGTTCTTTTCGGGAAAAGAAAAAACGCAGGACAATTTCTTCCATACCTTTAACACTCTTTACCAGCTTGGTAAACAGATCGTGCTCTCGTCCGACGTTCCGCCCAAAGAACTTAAAGGGCTCGATGATCGACTCATTTCACGATTTCAATGTGGATTAACCGCCGATGTCCAGGCGCCGGATCTGGAAACTCGAATCGCCATCCTGCAGAAGAAAAGCCAGGAAAGCGGCCTCGATTTGCCTCAGCAAGTTATGGAATTCATCGCTGCGAACGTCACGAGCAACATTCGAGAGCTAGAGGGGTGCCTGATAAGTCTTCTTGCGCGTGCTTCGCTCGAGAACCGGGATATTACGATCGACCTCGCCAAGGATGTTCTCCGTGTAGTCGTGCAGGAAACAAGAACCCCTTTAAGTATCGAGCAGATCCAAAAAGTAGTCTGCGAATACTTCGACATTCCACTCGATCTTCTCAGGGCAAAAACGCGTAAGCAAGAGGTGGTTACTGCGCGGCAAGCCGCAATGTACCTGGCAAAAGAGCTTACAAATTCCTCCCTTAAAACAATTGGCCTTCATTTTGGGGGAAGAGATCATAGCACGGTGATTCATGCCTATCAGGCCGTCGAGGATCGTCTGAAGATGGACGCTCTCTTCAAACAACAGTTCGACCAGCTTCGTCGCAGAATCGAACTCGCATCTTGATATAGGCGTTCCCTGTTATTCCTCTCTGGCCGTTCGTAAGTCGCGTCCTACACTTTCAACGTTGTTGATAATAACCCTCCGTCATGTTGGAGAACTGTTTCTTTCCTTATCACCCAGAGAAGAAAATCTTCCTTTCAAGCAATTATGTTAATATTCCAAAACATATAAACATCTTTCGAACACTCTTTGTGTAGAGATAATCTCCGTTAAGCCTCGACTGGCTCAGAGTTTACTAATTTCAGCTGTTTTATTCTGCCGATATGCACACGCTTATAACTATTATTATCATGTACATTATCTTTACGGGAACTCCATATAACGTTATTATCCACAACGACTTATATGACAAGCCGGGCGGCAGGTTCCTTGTATCTGCGGTTTTTTTTTGGTAAATTTGATCAACCTCGCGTGTTCGCATTACACCCCCCAAAGGAGTTATTTGAATGAAATTTACAATCTCAAGCGGCGAACTTCAAAAAGCTCTTACAAAGGTTAATGGCGTCGTTCCATCGAAGTCAACGCTCCCAATCCTGGAAAACATCCTCCTTTCACTCTCGAAAAACACTCTCCGCCTCGTTGCCACAGACCTCGAGGTTTCAATGTCTGCCACATTAGAGGTAAAAGGAGCGGAGGATGGCACAATTGCCGTTCCTGCACGCAGGGTTATGGATACAATTCGCGCTCTACCGGACGTTCAGGTTGTATTCCATGCAGACCAGACAAGTAATAAAATAAAGATGATAACAGAAAGTGGCGAGTATAATCTCGTCGGCGAATCGAGCGAAGAGTTTCCCGCCATCCCTCAATTTAAAGCGGAGGACGAACTAAAGCTCGAAGGTAAAATGCTCAGCGGTTTGATTAACAGGACCATCTTCTCTGTCAGCACAGACGAGCTCCGACCCGCGATGACGGGCGTTTTGCTCCAACTCAACAACGAAACACTGCGGGCGGTGGCAACCGACGGACATCGACTCGTCCGCATCAACTATTCGGGGCTAAAGCAATCGAAACTGAAGAAAGACATTATCGTACCCGCAAAGGCGCTCAACCTTGTTGCACGCTCGGTGGAAGAGGGAGACAATAAAATTGCGGTGGACTCGAGCCACATTCAGTTTGCCTTGGGAAACACAACACTTACATCGCGCCTGATCGAAGAGAATTATCCGAACTATGAATCGGTGATCCCGCTTGACAACGACAAGAAGCTGACCGTAAACAGAGAGATGCTTCTGGCTTCGGTCCGACGTGTGTCGTTGTACTCGAGCACCACAACACACCAGGTCCGGTTTTCGCTCAAGAAGAACGAGCTTAAAATAGCGGCGGAAGACGTTGATTTTGGCGGTGAGGCGCGGGAGAAGATTCCGTGCCACTTTGAAGCAGACGAGCTTGAAATAGGCTTCAACTCGACGTATGTCGTCGACATACTTTCGCACATTGAATCCGAGGAAGTAGCTTTTAAATTCAGTAGCGCGGTACGGGCGGCCATCATCACTCCGGCGTCGGGGCGCGAGAACGAGGACGTTCTCATGCTGGTCATGCCGATGCGCCTGAACGCGTGAACGATCCGCATACGTAATCGTTTCACCCACCTAGCCCCGTCTCCTCCGTTGAGATTGGGGCTATCGTGTTGTAAAAGAGGCAAGACCTGTGAAGCTCTGCACCCTCAAGATCCAACATTTTAGAAACCACGGCGCCACCACGATCGAATGCGCGCCCAGATGTAACGTTTTTCTCGGAGACAACGGTGAAGGGAAAACGAATATTCTGGAGGCCATCTCGTATCTCTGTCTGACAAAAAGTTTTTATGCAAACGGCGATTCCACAGCCCTGCAGATCGGCAAGGACGAGTTTACCATCCACGGGCAATTTGAGAACGAGCGGGGGACGAGCCAACAAGTTTCGGTCTCGTATACTGCGGCCACGAGCCAAAAAAAAGTCCTTCTTGACAGCTCAACCGTTCAACCCTTCTCGGCGATTGTTGGTGAGTTCCCCGTTGTGATCCTCTCCCCGGAGAACCAGCAGATAACATTCGGAGGTCCCGCCGACCGACGAAGATTTCTCGACATAGTAATCTCGCAGGCCAGCCGGTCCTACTTTGAGGAGCTGCTTGAATATCGCCGTATCCTCAAACAGCGAAACAAGATCTTATTCGACGCGAAGTCCTCAAAAACGGGCTCTGGGGAGAAGCTTGAGCCATGGAACGCCGGGCTCGTATCGCACGGGTCGAAAATTATCCGGAAACGGGCCACCTTTGTGGAAGAATTCTCGCCCTACCTTATGCAAAGCTTTCGTGCAATCGTTGGGGCCGGAGAGGTGCCGGCGATTCGGTACAACGCCAACGGCTTGTTGAACGGCAATGATTCCATAGAGGCGATCGAGGATCGATTCCGACAGCACATGGACGAGGTCGAACAGACGGAACTGCGTATGCGGTCAACACTTACGGGCCCCCACCGGGACGAGCTTGAATTGACAATCAACCATCTGGACGTGCGCGATTTTGCCTCGCAGGGTCAACACAAGACACTGCTGATCGCCCTCAAACTTGCGGAGTTTTCGTATTTGCAGGAGCGTTGCCGCGAAACGCCGCTCTTACTGCTGGACGACATCTTTAGCGAGCTGGACGAACATCGCGCGCAGAAACTTTTAGATCTGACCCCGACGCTCGGACAGATATTTCTGACGACGACCGACGAGAGAGTCTTTCCACAATCGTTTGACTGGAACCAGGAGAACAGGAAGATGTATGTCAAACAAGGAACCGTTTCGCATGCAGAAGCAGACGCGCTCATCCATTAAGCCTGTTGGCATTAAGCCCATTGGCGGCGCGCTCGACGAGCTCGTGCGAAGCCTGGGAATAAAGAAGAAACTACAAGAGTACGAAGCCGTTCTTCAATGGAGTTCCGTCGTGGGTGAACATGTCGCACGGATGAGTTCGGCAACAACGATTTCAAGAGGCGTCATGTACGTCAAAGTTACGACGAGTACCTGGCGAAACGAACTGAGCCTTCGAAAGAACGAAATCATTTTGAAGCTCAACGCGGTGCTCGGAGAAGAGGTCGTAAAAGACATCAAGTTTCAATAAAAGCGCAAGGAGTTATGGCAACGAAAGAGAAGCTCAAGAACAAAGAGTCTGACGCCTCGGCTAAGTCGAATAAGTCAAAACCAACGAACGGCGCGACGAAGGGCTACACAGCAGAGGACATCACCGTCCTCAAAGGTCTCGAAGCGGTTCGTCGTCGCCCGGCAATGTATATTGGCGATGTCAGCGCGCGCGGACTACATCACCTCGTCTATGAAGTCGTCGACAATTCTATCGATGAAGCCCTGGCCGGGTATTGCAAGAATATCGGTGTTTCGATCAACGCAGATGGGACGGTCACCGTTGAAGACGACGGCCGTGGAATTCCAACGGATATTCACGTTGAAGAGAAAAGATCCGCGCTCGAGGTCGTCATGACGGTGTTGCACGCCGGAGGAAAGTTCGACAAGAACACGTACAAAGTTTCCGGAGGATTACACGGGGTTGGAGTCTCCGTTGTGAATGCGCTCAGCGAGTGGTTGGAGGTCGAAGTCAAGCGCGATGGAAAACTCTTTTTCCAAAAATATAAGAGAGGGGACCCCGTCGCCTCTGTAAAAGTAGCGGGGAAGGCAGAGAAGGGAGCGACGGGCACGAGGATAACCTTTATGCCGGACGCGATGATATTCAAAAACAGAGTCTTTAAGTTTGAAACACTTGCCGAACGGCTTCGCGAGCTCGCCTTTTTGAATCCCGAGGTGACGCTGAAGATCCAGGATAAGCGTGAGAGTACAATCCACGAAGAGGAGTTCCATTTCAAGGGAGGTTTGGTGGAATTCGTGAAGTATATCGACGCAACGCGCCCGTCGATTATGAAGAAAACGATCTATGCGAAGGGGGAAGACAAAGACGAGGATGGCCGGTCCGTTGAAGTTGAGGTGGCGATCCAATACAACGACCAGTACAACGAAAACATTTTTTCGTACGTCAACAATATCAACACCCTCGAGGGGGGAACCCACCTTGTTGGATTCCGCACGGCGCTCACGCGCACACTGAACAGCTACGCCTCCAAAAACGGGCTCGTAAAAGATGGAAAGATCCAGCTCACTGGGGACGACTTCCGCGAGGGACTCACCGCCGTGCTGAGCGTAAAGGTTCCGGAACCCCAGTTTGAGGGCCAGACGAAAACGAAACTCGGCAACAGCGAGGTGAAGAGCATTGTTGAGTCGGTCGTTGGTCCCCAGTTGGCGGACTGGCTCGAAGAGAATTCGCCAGATGGGAAACGTATCATCGAAAAATGTCTTAGAGCAGCGGAGGCGCGTGAAGCGGCTCGCAAGGCTCGGGACCTTACAAGAAGGAAAAATGCTTTTGACTCGGGCGGATTGCCGGGAAAACTGGCCGATTGTTCCAACAACGACCCGGAGCAATGCGAACTGTATATTGTCGAGGGCGACTCAGCGGGTGGAAGCGCAAAGCAGGGAAGGGACAGGCGCTTCCAGGCAATCCTGCCGATGAAGGGTAAGATTTTGAATGTGGAAAAGGCGCGACTCCATAAAATCCTGGAAAACGAGGAAATTCGGGCAATTTTCACAGCGATTGGCGCTGGCGTCAATGAGAGCTTTGACGCCGCAAAAATTCGATACGGGAAAATTATTCTAATGTGCGACGCCGACGTCGATGGTTCACACATCCGCACATTATTGCTAACACTTTTCTTTCGTTACATGAGACAAATTATAGACCTCGGCCACCTCTACATTGCGCAACCCCCTCTGTACAAGATCAAGAAGGGAAAGCAAGAGGCATACGCGTTCGACGACGAGGAGCGCGATGAAATTACGAAACGACTCAGGAGCGAGAAAAAAACCGGAAAAACCGAGAAGGAAGAAAACCAACCCGTTCCTGAAGCGGTCACGGAAGAAGGGGTTGTGGTAAGAAGCGACGGCATCGTAATCTCGCGGTTCAAAGGGCTCGGCGAAATGAACCCCGAACAGTTATGGTCAACCACGATGAACCCCGACACCAGAACCGTCCTGCAGGTTTCGATCGAGAATGCGGCCGACGCTGACCGAACATTTTCGATTCTTATGGGGGACGAAGTTGAACCGAGGCGAGAGTTCATTGAAAAGAATGCGAAATACGTCAGAAACCTCGACGTATGAAGTATAAACAGGAACGAATCGAGCAAGGAATAGAAGGTTAATGGCAAACCCAAACGAAAAAATAATTCCCGTCGACATCGAAGAGGAAATGAAGGGATCGTACATCGATTACTCGATGTCGGTCATCGTTTCACGTGCGTTGCCAGACGTGAGAGACGGGCTTAAGCCGGTTCACCGGCGAGTGCTGTTCGCCATGCAGGATTTGGGGCTTGCGAGCAACAGGGCGTACAAGAAAAGCGCCCGCATCGTCGGGGAGGTCCTGGGAAAATACCACCCGCACGGCGACACGGCTGTTTACGATACGATGGTCCGCATGGCACAGGATTTTTCGATGCGCTACATGCTCGTTGACGGGCAGGGAAATTTCGGCTCTGTCGACGGCGATTCGCCCGCGGCCATGCGTTATACAGAGGCCAGGCTCACGCGCGTTGCAGAAGAAATGCTCAGGGATTTGGAGAAAAACACCGTCGACCTTACTCCAAACTTTGACGAAACACTCAAAGAACCAACAGTACTTCCCGCCCGGATTCCCAACCTCTTATGCAACGGAACGAGCGGAATCGCCGTGGGGATGACAACAAACATTCCTCCGCACAACCTTAAAGAAGTTATCGACGGCTGCCTCGCGTACATCAAGGATCCAAATATCACGAACGATAAGTTGATGAAGCACATAATTGCTCCCGACTTTCCCACGGGCGGAATCATCTACGGTTACGAGGGCGTCAAGGAAGCGTATACAACCGGGCGCGGACGAATACTTGTCAGAGCCAAGGCAAGCATCGAAACGGGAAAAGGGGACCGGCAGCGCATCATCGTAAGCGAATTGCCATACCAGGTGAACAAGGCGGCCCTCATAGAAAAAATTGCGGAGCTGGTCACGGATAAGAAACTGGACGACATTGCCAACGTGAACGATGAATCCGACCGGGACGGGATGCGTGTGGTCGTCGACTTGAAACGCGACGGCAACGCGGAGGTTGTGCTGAACAACCTTTACAAACACACGCAAATGCAGACGACATTCGGCGTTATCATGCTCGCCCTTGTCGACGGTCGTCCGCAAGTTCTGACCATACGCGATATCATCCGCCATTTCATCGAGCATCGGAACGTCGTCGTGGTCCGTCGCGCAAAATTCGAGCTTGAGGAGGCCGAAAAACGGGCACACATTCTCGAGGGTTACATCATCGCCCTGGACAATATCGACGCGATCATCAAGCTGATCAAAGCCTCGAAGGATGTCGAAACGGCCAAAACAGGCCTGATGAAAAAATTCAAGCTCTCGGAGATTCAGGCTAAAGCAATACTCGACATGAGGTTGCAGAAGCTGACGGGACTCGAACGCCAAAAGGTGGAAGACGAATACAAAGAGACCATCAAGCTGATTGAGAGACTGAAGGCAATTCTCAAGAACAAACAGCTTCAGATGAAGATCATCGAAGAAGAGCTTCTGGAAGTGAAGGAAAAATACGGGGATGAACGCCGGACGGAAATTGTCTATAAGGCAGAAGAGTTTAACATCGAGGACATGATCGCCGAAGAAGAAGTCGTGATCACGATCAGTCACAGTGGCCTCATCAAACGTTTTCCGGTTTCGGGCTATCGACGGCAGACACGCGGCGGCAAGGGGGTAACGGGGGCTGCGACGAGGGAGGATGATTTCGTTGAGCACATGTTCATTGCGAGCACCCACAACTACATCCTCATTTTCACGGACACCGGGCGTTGCTATTGGCTGAAGGTCTTCGAAATTCCCGAAGCGAGCCGGACCGCAAAAGGCAAGTCGATCAGCACACTTATCGGCAAAGCGCCGGAAGAATCAATCGCTGCATTCATTGCTGTTAAAGAATTCGATGCCGATCACTTTGTAGTGATGGTGACCGGGCACGGGGTCATTAAGAAGGTTTTGCTCTCCGAGTTCGACAATCCGCGCAAGAGCGGGATCACAGCTGCAAATCTCAAAAAAGGGGATGCGCTGAAGGACGTAAAGTTAACCGACGGCAAGCAGGATCTTATCATCGGGACTCACGAAGGAATGGCAATTCGCTTCCGTGAAGATGAAATTCGACCCATGGGAAGAGCAGCAGCCGGAGTGCGGGGAATTCGTTTGGGGAAGGGAGACAAGGTCGTCGGCGCGGTAACTTTGCGGAAAAAAGGGACAACGATTCTTGTGGCGACCGAAAGAGGTTATGGAAAACGCAGCGAAGAAGATGAATACCGCGTCAGCCACCGCGGTGGAAAAGGAATTATTACTGTGAAAACATCGGACAAAACCGGGCTCATGGTTGCAATTAAAGAGGTTGTCGAGTCCGACGATATCGTTGTGGTGACGACCAACGGCATGGTGATTCGCCAGCATGCGTCGGATATACGCGTCGCAGGAAGAAATACTCAGGGAGTTCGGCTGATCAAGTTAAACGAGGGAGATTCGGTTGCAGACGTCGCGGCCGTTGTTGCGGAGGAAGAGGAGGAAAAACAGCTTGGAGGGGAAAAAGATAGCCTGGGAAACGGAAAGGATAACGGGAAGGGGGACGTGAAGCGCTCTTCAAAAGGCAAGCGCTGGCATTAGGAGCCAACGGAGAGCATATTTATTCAGCGAGGTAGAGCTAAGCTGTGGTATCCGCGACACACTCTCGTTGAAGACTAGTTTTTCTTGAATAGCTTTTTTACCGTCTCCTCCACCTTTTTCTTAACACCCTCAGTCGGTTTTTTCTTTTCTTCCTCAACCCTGCTTTCAAGCTCTTTCTTTTTATCTGCGACGGAAGCCATCGTACTGCGAAAAACTTCTTCGTAAGGTTTTAGCTGCTTTGCAGTCTCTTCGTTCCTGTCCCTCAGTAAGCTCTCCACGACGGCCCTCTCTCCCGTCACAGCCGCGTAGAACCTCGTCCGCAGGTCGTCCTGAATTCTGGCTATCTCATTCCCAAGAACCCTCTTTGCTTGCGCTGCAACGAGCTCGTCAAGGTTTGTTGTAAACGAAACGTCGAACTTATCAGAGTTCTTCCAGAATCGAAGATTCACAGTCAACTTCTTTACAGACGCCAACACCTCTTTCACGATCCGCTCGACATCGTTTCGGGGCTGTTGCTCGAAAACGAAAGACATATTCCCAAGAGAGGCTTGCACATTGGAGTCGAACGAATTTCCCGGCACATGAGCGTGCACAGAAATGTCTGCAATCGCCTGCGAAATTCTTGAGGGTAGAAAATCGGGACTGCCCGTCGAGACGTCCTTAACTGGCACACCCGTTAAACGCGCGTCGTACAGGTCCAGGGAGCGTTCGGTGCGCCGGTCGAACGAAGCGTCGAAATGGAAAGAAGCGCCGCCCACTTTTGTTCCTGATAGAGCGATTGTGAGCGGCTTGCCAACTTGATGCTGGTCGTTGGTTATATCCCGCACCTCGCCCCCTGCATAAAAGTACTCAGGGTCTTGCGCCTTGTCGGTTCCGCCCGATATCGATATTTTCTGAATCCAAAATTTTGGATAAGTTCGTTCTTCGGGAAAAGGTATGTCTTGTCCTTCGAAACGGCGCGGGGTCGCCATGGCGGGTTTTGGGGTGTAGCGGGGAATCTCCGTCCGTGCAAAATCCACCCAGTAGAGGTATTGTTCCATCTTCCGGAGCCCCTCCTTTCCCAATACGAGTTCCGTAAGCCCCTTCATATTGGCATCGGGAACTTGTGCGAAGCGTAAAAGATTCTGAAAATCTCCTTTGGCAACATCATCAACACGTTGAACAGAAGCCGAAAGACGGCCCAACATATCGGCTAGGACAGCTTTCTGATTCTGCAAGATTTTGCTGGCATCGTCAATCGTTCGTTCTGCGGTGATAATTTTGTCCAGAGCAACCCTTGTGGCATCAACGCTCTTGATCTCGTTCATCTGAATTGTTTTGATTCGTGTTTCTGCGTCGGCGAGTTGCCGTTTGGAGTTTTCAAGCTCCAGCTTTGACTTTTCCCATGCCGCACCGCTGTTGGCGATCCCCGATTTGAGCGAATCGAGCAACCGGAACGTTTGAAAATTTCGTGCATGCAGAAGGCTGTCCAGGTTCAGCTCCCGTTTGATGCGCACAAGGTCGAGGACCGGTGGTTTCAATTCTTTACTGACACGAAGAGTTTCCGCTTCGCTTGTTAGCGACGGCGTCTCTACGGCAGTGCCGGCTGAACTGGAAATCGCCTGTTGTTGTTTCTGAACGCCGAGCGAGCCATCGCTTATCCTCTTTGTTCCGAGGACCAGGTCGTTCACCTCTATCGTTTCGACGATGAATTTTGTTCGGAGCAATTGATTCATGTTCAAAGCAAATCGAACACGCCCAGTTTCAAATATGTTGCTCCAGGGATCCCGGGGGTTTGCAACCTGAAGCCGTGAGAACTGGATCGCGAGCGGCGAAAGTGAAAGCGTCACGTTGTCAATCTCCACCTTTGCACCGACTATTCTTTCGCCCATAGATTCAAGACCGTGTTCGACCCAGCGGTCGATGAACAAATAGGTGACGATGAAGGCGGCGAGAACAGGAACCAGCACGAAGATGATGAATTTTCTTCTCATCGTCCGATTTCCCAATCGCGAATCTTCAAATACCAACGGACGATGGAACTCCTTTGCACAATCCGATACACCTTCCAATGTTCAACGGTCGTGTAGAGCGTGGACCGATAAGCGTGAACGAGGCGGGTAGTGCCGAAAAAAAGCGGAGCAGCCAGCAACGCCGCGGTCGTAAAGCTGCCAAGGACTACGGTGTTGTAGAAACGGGTCAAGGGAGCCACGGGCGTGTTATAAAGATATGTCCAAAGGCCCTTAAGTGCAGAGACCTCGACTAAGAGAAAAAAGCCGATTCGGTGAAAAAGAGGATCAAAGAGATATGCAGTAAAACTGAAAAATAACACGGACAAGAAAACGGTCGAAAGGTTGACGTCGAGGGCGAACACGACGAGCCAGATGCAGAGGCCTTGAAGCGTGAACATCGGTGAAAGACCAAGGAACGACCCCAGGACGAGGCCGCCGGCGATTTGTCCGGGCGTCTGACCGTCCCGCAGAATCTTCAACACAGTACTGATAGCTCGCAACCAAATCATTGACAAGAGGACAAAAGCTGACGGAAATCGTGGTCTATTCGTGTACGGAAAAACGAGGGCTCAAAATATCTCCCGCATCAACCGATCACGAGGCTCTCAAAGCAGTGACAATATTGAGACGCGCTGCGCGAACGGAGGGGAGGAAGCCGCCGACGAAACCCATCGCCATGGAAAATAAGAGGGAATAAATGGCGATCTGCGGCGAGAGAGCAAACGAGAATTCAAGCTCGGCAAACGACCCAAAGTTCATCGTAGAGATGCTGAAAAACTGGAGGAACGAAGAAATGGCAAGCCCAAGGAATCCGCCGAAGAGGGCTATTATCAACGACTCGAGCATGAAAGCGGCAAGCACGCTGCGCCGTCTGAACCCGAGAGCGCGGAGAGTGCCGATCTCAACAGTTCGATTTGCAACTGCCGCGTACATCGTAATCATTGCACCGATTGTTGCTCCGGCACTAAAAATAACGGTGACGAAAATTCCGAGGACACTGATAAAAATAGACATGAATTCTGATTGTTCCTCAAAGTATTTTTGTTCAACCTTGGGTTCAAACTGATTCAACCTCTGCTCGCTTTCGAAGGCGCGTTTGAATCCCTCGAACGATTCCGGGCGTTCTAGTTTCATCGTCATCGTGGAGACCGAGCTCCCTCGATTAAATGCGCTGAGGAGCTGCAATGCGTCGCCCCACATCTCGGAATCAAATCCACTCTTGTTCGCTTGAAATCTTCCAACGATTGACCAGTTGTCTCCCGCAAATCTTACGACATCGCCAATCTTTGCACCCTGGAATCTTTTTTCGATTGATTGGCCTACGATGAGTTCACGCGAACCGAAGTTGAACATCCGACCGTCTACAAGCTTCACCTGAGGGCGGAGGATAAGAGCCTGGTCGGAGACACCTCGCACGGTGACATTGCTCATCCCACCGTCATGCTTGCGAAGGTTAATAACAACGACCGGTTCCTTCGAAACGATCGGTTTGCCGTCGGCCGTCTTGGCGATAAACGGGAGAGTGAGGATGACCCCCTGCGTTCCCGGGTCGAGAATGCTCGAGATCTCGCCGTTAGAAGATTTACGGGATATCAACACGTTGTCGTCTGCACCGGTCGCCACAAGCGTTTGTCGAACACCATTGGCGAGCATGAGAACGGCGGTGAAGACGAACACGACAAGAGCAATACCGGCGACGGTGATTCCGGTTGTTAATCGCCGGGTTCGAAAATTTCGAACGATGTATTTCAGAGGGATTTTCATGGATCAATCTCAGTTATCCGATTGAACGAAGGCCGTCGACGATTGTCGTGCGCAAGGCGCGTTGAATGGGGAACACAGAGGCCGCAACGCAAACAAGCAATGCCGCCGTTCCTGAGAGGACATATGTAATTGGTTCAACGTAAAAGACCGGAATCATTGCCTTCGGTATGAACTGTGCGAACATATTGACAAGCCCGATCGTCGCGGGTAGTCCGAAAACGACCCCAAAAGCGGAGAGAATCATGGATTCCCCGAATATCATGCCCGTCACGTGTTTCGCGGAAAAACCGAGCGTCTTGAAGACGGCATACTCCCGAGTTCGTTCGCGGGCGGACATAATCATCGTGTTCCCGAGAACGAGCATGATGATCCCGACGATAACATACGAGATGAAATTAATTGCTGACAGGATGGCGTTCCCCGACTGCGCAAACCCTTGTTGAAACGCCCGCTCCGTTTCCGTCTTCGTCTCGGCCCGTGAATTTGCGAAGAGCGCATCAATTTGGTCTGAGAGCTCTGCGCCATGCAAGGCATCCTTTATCTTGACGATATACCATCCCACCTGGTCTGCTCGTCCGGGCGATTCTTGTCTCATCCGTTCATTCAGGTAATCCCAGTGGAAAAGCATTTGCGTTCCGTCGATCGTCTTGTCGCGGGGTTTGTAGATCCCCTTTACGACAAACTCCCAATGGCCCGGAAAAATGTCTCCCTCGATCGGAATGATATCGCCTATTTTGAACCCATATTGTTTCACCAAATCCGCCCCGACGATGCAGGAATTTCTGTACTTTTTGAACTCCGCCAGCTCATCCGGCGCGGTGAGAAACTCGGAATATGCGTCAAAAAACGTCTCATGGTCAACGGCCATCCGCGCGAAGAACTGACTCTTGTCTTTATAGACTCCCTGGAACCAATTTGCCCAGCTCACGAGCTGAACGCCGGGTAACTTCGAAATTTGATCCCTATCCGCTAACGGCAACGGGAAGATAAAAGAAATTGCCTGGCGAGTGATCAAGCGATTCGCCGAAGAGGCCTCAACCCCGGAATACCAAGCGGTGACAACCGTTCGCAGAAATCCGAACGCGGTCACTGCGATGGCAATTCCGATGATGGTAAGGACGGAACGAAGTTTATGCCGGAAGGCGTTTTTGAATGTGAGCTTGAGTACTTTCATCGCCGCCTCCTATTTTAGTTCACCCTTGTCGAGCTGGCGGACGACGTGCGCCTTCTCCGCTGCGCGAGGGTCGTGTGTTACCATGACGATCGTCTTCTTGAACTCTTTGTTTAACCGGTCA
>JBGOVN010000268.1:0-3111 GCA_041478155.1 Bacteroidota bacterium
GAACATCTTCCATCAATTGCGATCGGCCGGCAAGTCCGTTTGTTTTGCGAATGCGTTTCCCAGACGATTTTTTGAGTACACGGAATCCGGTTCCAGAAGGCTTAGTGTGACAACGCTGTCGTGCAAGCTTGCGGGAGTCAGACTGCTGACTGCGGATGATCTTGCAGCGAATAAGGCAATCTCAGCGGACTTTGTTCGATCGCGCTGGGAAGAGCTTGGAAATCCGGGCATTGTGCCGGTAGCGGCACGGGAGGCGGGGCATCACCTCTGGGACATTGCCGCCGAACACGACTTCACATTGTTTGAATACTGGCTGACCGACCATGCAGGCCACAGTCAGGATATGACTCTTGCGGTCGATGTCTTGCAGAAGCTGGATGAATTCCTCGCAGGCTTCTTCGAGCTTTTTCAGCAAAAAGATTCTCTTTTTGTTCTCATCAGCGACCATGGCAATATTGAAGACCTCTCGACGAAATCCCACACGCGCAACCAGGTCCCATGTCTCGCTGCCGGCAGAAAGCGCCGGGAGTTCGCCACGACAATTCATTCCCTCACTCACATCACACCGACAATCATGAAATTCCTTGCCTGAGAGTGGATGATCAAAGGTTGGGCCGCAGGCCGGCGCTGCGGTTCGTCCTCCTCCTCGTTGCCGGAATTCTCATCGGTGACGTCGTGCCCCTCGACGCTCACATCGCATGGTGTCTCCTCGTTCTGCTCCTTTTCCTGTCCTTATACCTTCTCAAAGATCCAAAGTACTTTGTCGTTTCGAATTGTATACTCCAGTGCTGTGTTCTGGGGCTCGGTTTTACACTGCAACTGTATCAACAGCAACATGACGGCGACGTAAAGGTTTACCCCTTGATGGAGGATGAGCCGATAACGGTGGAGGGCTCTGTCGACAGTGACCCCGTGTTGCAGGGGACGAAGCTGAACTTTCTGCTTCGGTCGGAACAATTCGAGCGAGCGCGTCAACGACCAAGTGTGGGACGAAGTGTGGAAAGAAGACTTCTCACTCTTGTTAAAACTGAACACGTCCGAAGTCTGGCCGCAAACCTCGTCGTCGGCTCGCATCTGCGGGTGCGAGGCGTAATCCTCCCTATCCCCGTTGGGAGGAATCCGGGGGAGTTTGACTACGGAAAATATCTTGAGCTCAACGACGTACAGGGCATGATCGCGGTGCGCAACGACGCCGACATCGTAGTACTTCGGGCAGAAGGAGACGGCTCATTTGACGCGTGGGTGAGCGTCGTTCGGAAGCAGTCGTATGCGATCTTTGACAGATTCCATTCCGCTCAGCACTCGGCGTTCTTAAAGGGTATCATCCTCGGGTATAGGGCCGATATCTCGGCCGACGTGAAGGAATCATTCCTCGATACCGGTACGATACATATCCTGGCGGTGTCTGGCTCGAATGTGGCCTTCGTCAGCCTCATCATCTATTCGGTCCTGGGGCTCTTCAGGTTGCCGAAAAAGGTAGTTTTCTGCGCGACAATGACTGGTCTCTTTCTCTACATGCTGCTCACCGGGTCCAGCGCTTCAGTCGTCAGGGCCACGGTCATGGCGTTCGTTGTGCTCTGTGGGTCGCTGTTTGAGCGAAGGACTGATGTCTACAATTCGTTGAGTGTCTCGGCGATCATCCTCCTTCTCGTGAATCCAACCACACTTTGGGATCCTGGTTTTCAACTTTCGTACGCTGCGGTTCTCTCCATCGTTTATTTCTACCCAAAGCTCGATGAGATCCGAAAGCGAATTCCCTGGGCTTTTGCGCAGATGGGTTTTTTCGAAGGCGCGTTAAAACTTTTTGCCGTTTCGCTTGCGGCTCAATTGGGAACAATCCCGTTCTCGGCGTACTACTTCGGCAAGATTTCGATCGTTTCACTTCTGGCGAACCTCATCGTCGTGCCGATGAGCGGGCTAAATACATTCCTTGGTGCGGCAGAGACTTTTTTCTCTTTCGTCAGTCCATGGCTGGCACGAAGTTACGTCATTGTCAACGATGTTTTGATCTGGTTTCTGCTCTGGTTCGTGAAGACTGCAGCGAGCGTACCGTTCGCCTATGTTGACGTAGTCGGGTTGAACGCACTGTTTCCAGTCTTGTATTATCCCTTCGTTGTCGGCATCTTCCACATTCACCGGGCTTTCGTTGCACGCGCTATTCTCATCCTGTCTCTGTTAGCCCTCGATTGGTCGATCCTCGCCAACGTGGTCTCCAATTCGAATCCCAGACTAACCGTTACGGCCATTGACGTTGGTCAGGGGGATGCCACCCTGATCCGGTTTCCAAACGGCAGGGTCATGCTCGTCGATGCCGGACCGAAGTCGGTCGGATATGACGCGGGAGAGCGAATCGTTGGCCCCTTCCTACGAAAGAGTGGGATTCGTCGAATCGATGCCCTGGTCGTATCACACGGCCACAGCGACCATCTGGGCGGTATCCCGTATTTGCTCGCACATTTTTCTGTGCGTACATTGCTCGAAGGAGACACGATAGCTCATTCTCGTTTGGAGAGCGAGATGATCGACGTCGCACGGGAGAGGGGAGTCCCCCTCGTCATCAAAGGGGCTGGAAGCCGGATCGATCTCGATGGCACAACACGGATCTATGTGGTTCATCCAAGATTTCCTTTCGACCGTTCGCGAAACTTGAACAACCAATCGGTCGTCCTCAAGATTGTCTACGGAGAAACATCAATGCTTCTGGCCGGGGATAGCGAATTACCGGCCGAAGAAAAGATATCACGACGGTACGGCTCCTTTCTTTCGAGCGGTCTCTTGAAAGCGGGACATCACGGGAGCAGAACGAGCTCGGGTCCAGCTTTTCTGCACTACGTCGGTCCAAGGACCGCACTCGTGTCCGTCGGAACGAAAAACAAGTTTCACCATCCTTCGCCCGAAGTGATGCAGAGGATGCAGTCGATGAATGTTGCAGTAATGCGGACGGATCGTGAAGGGGCCGTCATTTTTCAGAGCGACGGCAAACAGTGGCATCGCATACTGTGGAGGTAAGAACGACAAGCGCCGTGCTCATGTTGACTATCCATCAGGATCCAGGGGTGTCTAACTTCATTCAATTTCATTTTCGTTTTCATTTTCAATGACATGAAAAAC
>JBGOVN010000263.1:0-3170 GCA_041478155.1 Bacteroidota bacterium
CCACGCTGGACTTCAATCAAAAGAATGCGCTTATCACAGGAATAGGCAGCGGCATCGGATTGCAGACTGCGCGCCAGCTCGCAGAACGAGGCGCACGGATTGTCGGGGTAGACAGAAATAAAGAGAAACTCGAGGAGGCGATTTCCTCACTATCGCAACACGGACTCCCCCACGTGAAGATTCTGAAGGATCTTCGTTCCGTCGCCGCGGCAAAGAGCGTGATGCCGGAAACGCTCGGCCAGGTTGAGTACATCGATATCGTTGTCAATGCGGCCGGCGTCTGCTATTTCACGAAGATGAACGAGATTTCTGAAGAAGAATATAATGACGTCATGGATGTGAATGTACGCGCCCTGTTCTTCATAAGCGTCGCTGCTGCGGAGTCCATGAAAGCCCCCAGGGGAGGGCGGATCATTAACCTCGGTTCAAACGCAGGGCGCAAGGGAAGAGCCCTCTCTGCCCACTATGCCGCCTCAAAAGCCGCGGTCAAAAACATTACTGAATCACTCGCACTTTCTTACGGTTCCAGGAAGGTCGCCGTAAACACCGTCTGTCCCGGTCCGACGGACACACCGATGTGGGAAGGAAATTTCCGGGGACTGAAAGCCATCACGGGCAAGCAGCCAAATGAATTCTGGGATCTGTGGAAACAGCAAACGCCTCTTGGAAGAATTGGCAAAAGCGAGGATGTGGCGAACCTGATCTGCTTCCTTGCATCAGAAAAAGGTTCGTTCATTAATGGACAGGAAATAAATGTTTGCGGCGGATTCATGTTGACAAGTTGACCGAAGACGGAACGAAAAAAATAACAAACGACAAAAGGAAAATCATGAATATCAAGCACTCACCACTCCTGAACCGGGACTTGAGGCAGGATGAGCCGAATGAGGTCGGCATTTCGACACTCAAGCAGGCCTATGCAGCAATGGAACGTGGCGATATTGCAGACGCGAAACGAATCGTCGAGTACGCTCGCCTCGAATGGCAAGTCGTGCACGACATGTACGTCAACTGGTCCTGGTCGTTTTTTACGTACATCGCGGAGACCTACGGCGACGCCGAACTGGAAAAAGCAATGCGAAGCGTGCTGGGCAGCTATTACAAGGCGCGCTACGACAAGGTCATGGCGAGTGATGTGAAGACACAAGTCCAGCTGGCAGTAGAAGGACTTCGAGGTCATCTGATGGGGAAGGATCGTCAGGGTGAGATTTATATCAGCGAAGAGAAGGATCGCTACGTCCTGAAGCTTGACCCCTGCGGAAGCGGTGGTGTTGCCCGTCAGCGAGTTGAAAGCGGCAAAGAGCCGAGGCCGGAGCTCTTCGGTTTTTCGAAAGAGCCGGGACCTTTAACATGGGGAAAAGAGCACGTGTGCCATTACTGCGCTCACTGTTCCATGGTCAACGAGATCCTAGCCATAGAGAATTACGGTCACCCGATGCGAGTAACAGAATACCCGGAGAAAGCCCAGGACGCTTGCATTTGGTACATCTACAAGGATCCAAAAAAAATTCCCGCTGAGTACTACGAGCGCGTTGGCAAGAAAGCCCCGGCCGATGCTCCGCGGCTGGCACCCAAAGGAGGAGCTCGGTGAAAAAAAGAGATCCAAAAACCTCATGGTCGATGCCGTGGGATGCCCCGCTGGTCCCCGAGTTTCCTTTTACCTTTCGCAACGTCGAAGTCCTGACAATTTCCTATCGTACGACCCCCGAGGCGGTTAGCGCACTCCTTCCTTCCCCGCTGACACCGACGGGCGATAAGGTGCTGATTCATATCTATAATATGCGGGATGTGGAATGGTTGGGCAGTTACGGCGAGTGCAACGTGATGGTAGGTGCGGAACTGTCTAAAAAAGCGAAAGGGGGATATTCGCCCTATGTATTCCTCGACAGCGATGTGGGGTTGGCGCATGGGCGAGAGGTTCACGGCCAGCCAAAAAAATTCGCCGAGGCACGTCTCGAGGTCCGAAAAGACCTCCTCGTCGGAACGGTCACTAGGAACGGGATCGACATTATCACAGGGACGATGGGCTATAAGCAGGAGCGAGGAACACTCGAGGAATTCAAGCGAGCAACGTTCGATTTCGGCGTGAATCTCAATTATAAAGTAATTCCTCACATCGACGGCAAGCCGGCCATTCGACAAATCACAAGCCGAAAGCTTTCAGGTGTGCGAGTCCATGAATGCTGGACAGGGCCCTGCACCGCTGAACTGCGACCAAACATACAAGCCCCTGTGTTCAAGCTCCCAGTTGTCGAAATGGGACCCGGGTTATTTTGGCGGGCCGATTTCACGCTTGTCAAAGGGAGCGTGGTACACGATTTTCTTCGATGAGCAGAAGAATTGTAATCACGGATTGGGGTTTCCCCTCGCTTGCGCCGGAGCAGGCTATATTCGAGTCTCATAACATCGAACTCGTCGCTCACCAGTGCAAGACCGAGGAAGAGGTAACGCGAGCGACGGCCGAAGCGGATGTGGTAATCGCTCAATGGGCTCCGGTAAGAAAAAAAGCGATTGATGCGATGTTGCATTGCAAGGGGATCGTCCGGTACGGGATTGGACTGGATAACATCGATTTGAGCGCGGCAAAGGCAAAGGGGATCCCCGTCCGCAACGTGCCGGACTACTGCCTGGATGAGGTCGCCGACCATACTCTTGCACTCATTCTCGCGCTCCAGCGGCAAGTATGTCGTGTGACTCAACTTGTGCGTGAAGGTGTCTGGAAAATAACACCGCCGTTGGAAATGCCCCCGCTTCGAAAAAGCACACTTGGACTCGTTGGGTTCGGAAGAATTGCTCAACTTGTCGCGCGCAGGGCACGGGCATTTGGATTAAACATCATTGCCTTCGATCCTTATGCCGGAGAGGAAATGTTTCGTAACGCCGCTCTTCGTATGACATCGGCGGAAGAAATATTGGTTTCTGCCGACATCGTGAGCTTGCACTGCCCGTTGACGGATGAAACCCGCCACATGGTGAATTCATCAACGCTCGCAAGCATGAAGAAGACCTCGCTGTTGGTTAATACGAGCCGGGGCGGACTGGTTGATACAGAAGCTCTGGATGACGCTCTGCGGAAAGGGCGCATTGCCGGCGCCGCCGTCGATGTCTTGGAGCGTGAACCGTTACCGCGTGACCATCCGATACTTGGAAACCAAAACCTCATCGTTACG
>JBGOVN010000153.1:0-4353 GCA_041478155.1 Bacteroidota bacterium
ATTGAGGATGGCGCTTGTGTTTGCGAGTTAAGTGTCGAGGTTCTTTCACGAAGCTGGTCGGTCGCCAGGACGTATGTTCCTCTTCCAAGATTTCCAACCGTTTCGCGCGACCTCGCATTCGTCGTAGACCAAGCTCTTCCGCAATTGAAGCTCGAAGAGGCGATTCGTGAATCCGGCGGCCCGCTGCTCGCAAGTGTTCACTTGTTCGACGTGTATGCGGGCGACCAGCTCGGCACCGGAAAGAAAAGTTTGGCATACGCGCTGCAATTTCAATCTCCCGACCATACGTTGACGGAGCGCGAAGTTGAGGACGTTATCAAGCGGATTGTGCAGAATGTGGAGCGACAGTGCAACGGGACGTTGAGACGATGAGTACCCCCACGCGGTGAACGAACTCGAGAGGAGTGAACCCTTGCCCGAGCAGCATGTTGAGGCTGAGGTCGGAGGCAAAAAGGATCTCAAGCACCTGGAAGAATCTCTCCAATCGTTATGGGAGAAGGCGCGGCGGGTCTCGGACACACTGCTCCACGCAAAGGAAGAGAATAACACCTTGCGGGCGAGTGAGCAGTATCTCAGAGCCGAGCTCGAACGCAGGGAGTCGGACCTTCAGCGGATTCGCAAAGAGTTTTTGCAACTTCAATCCAATGGCAGCGACATCTTTACAAAAGAAGAAAAGGAGGCACTCAAGAACAAGATCAAGGAACTGATTGGTAAAATCAATTCCCGCTTGTAGACAGAAAAACGTTGGAGAGGATTCCAGCGTTCACGTTCATGCCTGTACGATTACGAATGAGCGTGCGATTACGGTACGACGATCGACCAACGACGAAACGAACGACTAAAGAGATCCCATGACGAGCAAAAGCATTAAGGTAAAAATCTTCGGCGCGGAATATCCCTTACGGGGCGAGAACGAGGATTTTACGAAAAGGGTTGCGGCGCATGTTGACGGGATGCTGACGAGTATGCATGACAAAATTCCTGAACAGCCGCCGTTGACCGTTGCCGTGCTTTCTGCTCTGAACATCACCGAGGATTTGCTGAAAGAACAGGACCGGCACCAGCAGGATATGACGCATCTTGAAACGGAAATCACGAAACTCTCGAACTACCTCGATAACTGCTTGATGTCCGACGGAAGCGAATAGTCGTTTTCGTTTCGTTCTTTGCATACGACGCGCGGAATGTAGACCGCACCGTCAGCCGTAATCAACCATATTAAAGAACCTTACAATTCTGTTAATATGGGAGCTTGACTCATAAGTGTAGAGCGCAAGCCACCGTTCCGTTCCTGATTTCAGGGCCGGGAGTGCCCAGCGACGACTCTTTCTTTCGGGAAAGACGAGCGGGTCGAGTGGAAGTGTGAAATGCTTAGGCAGGCACCCACTGTGTATGAGAAGAGGTTCTTCCAATACACTTGATTGTGGCGGATGGGTGCGGTTTTTTATTGTATGACAGACACCAGGAGCGGCTATGGAACCATACATACTTATTATTCTCGGGTTCGTGCTCGGAGGTTCTTCCTTCTTTCTGGGATGGTTTCTCAACTCTCGAAGCGGTCAGAACAAACTTCTGGCGGCGGAAGACCGGGCAAAGAAGATTCTCGAGGGAGCGGAAAAAGAATCTGCAACCATCAAAAAGGAAAAAATTCTCGAAGCGAAGGACGAGTGGTATAAACGGAAAAAGGAATTTGACGCCGAGTCACAGTCGAAGCGAAACAAACTTCAGGCGTACGAAAAGCAAATCCAGAACCGCGAGGAGAATGTAGAGAAGAAACTCGATTTGCTCAACAAAAAAGAATCGAGCCTCCAGACCAGTCAGACCGAGATTTCCGCAAAGGAGAAGAGGGCCACCGAGCGCGAGCAAGAGTTAACGAGGATGGTCGAGGAAGAAACAACCAGGCTCGAGCGAATGTCGGGCGTCTCCCGCGAAGATGCTCTGAAGCATCTCAGAGAACGCCTGGTGGAGTCGGCGAAGACCGAGGCGGCGCAGATGCTCAAAGATATCAGGGACACGGCGAAGCAGGATGCACGAAAGGAAGCTCAGAAAATCGTCATTCAGGCGATTCAAAGGACCGCGGGTGACCACACCGTGGAAACGACTGCGAGTGTGTTGAACCTCGAAAGCGACGAGATGAAGGGACGCATCATCGGCCGCGAAGGAAGAAACATTAAGGCATTCGAAGCTGCGACAGGCGTGGACGTTATAGTCGACGACACACCGGAGGCCGTCATTCTCACGGCATTCGACCCGTTCCGGCGTGAAGTCGCGCGGCAGTCGCTCGAACGACTGATCGCCGACGGCAGGATTCATCCGGCTCGCATCGAGGAGGTAGTCGACAAGGTTCGAAAGGACCTCGAGGAAGAGATTGTTCGCCTCGGAGAAAACACGCTGCTCGAAGTCGGGTTGCACGGAGCACATCCAGAAATATTGAAACACATCGGCAAGATGAAGTACCGCTCAAGTTACGGTCAGAATCTGCTCTCCCACAGTATCGAGGTAGCCTACCTGACAGGAATCATGGCCGCTGAACTCCGGCTGGACGGGATGCTCGCAAAGAGGGCCGGCCTTCTTCATGATATCGGAAAGACGATCGACCGGAGTGTTGAGGGTCCTCACGCGCTGCTGGGAATGGAGCTCTGCAAGAAGTATAACGAGCATGCAGTCGTCTGTAATGCCGTCGGCTCCCATCATGAGGATATTCCGATGGAACACCCTATCTCGGCATTGGTCCAGGCAGCCGACGCGATCAGCGGTGCGAGGCCGGGAGCGCGGCGCGAGTCGGTTGAAGACTACGTGAAGCGCCTGGAAAAACTCGAGAACATCGCCAAATCGTTCCACGGCGTTCTGAACACCTATGCGATACAGGCAGGAAGGGAAGTGCGCGTCATCGTGAGTCATGAAAAACTCGACGATGCCGCAGCCGACCAGCTCGCGCACGATGTCGCGAACAGAATACAGCAGGAAATGGAATTTCCGGGACAAATCAAGGTTGTCGTTGTGAGGGAATTCCGATCGATCGCAATTGCAAAATAAGTCTGGAAAGCTTTGGCCAGAAGCAAGAGTCTGAAAATCGGCGTCACAGGGGGAATCGGGAGCGGAAAGTCCGAAGTATGCAGCGTGTTTCGCCGGCTCGGCGTTCCCGTCCTTTCCGCAGATGAGATTGCGAAGAATATTAGCTCCTCCCACCCGCGAGCGAAGAAAAAACTCCTGGCGCTCTTCGGCAACCAGGCATACGGACCCGATGGTGTTTATAACCGTGCATTTATTGCCTCACGGATTTTTTCTCAAAAGTCACTGCAGAAAAAGCTTGAAGCGATAATCCATCCGCTCGTTGAGTCCGAGATTATCCGCAAGTTCAAATCCTTCGAGCCCCAGCATGCGGCCATGGTTGTCGTCGAAGCGGCCCTCATCTATGAGGCCGGACTTGACAAACTTCTCGATACAGTCATCGTTGTCGATGCTGATGAACCGGAGAGAATCGCGCGGGTGAGGAAGCGCGACAGCGTTTCTGAGGAAGATGTGCGCCGCCGGATGGACGCACAGCTCGATGTTGCGCGAAAGCTCGACAAGGCCGACTACGTCGTCAAAAACAACGGAACGCCGGACGAACTTGAAACGAAGGTAAAATTTCTCTACTCTCTCTTTCAACACCTCTAAGACTAAGCCGCGAGGCCAACGAGGACAAAGTGCTAGAACGACGAGTCAAAACCACGACTGCTTCAGATTCAATACTCCCCGGGTTCTTCTCACCCAGCGCTCTCTTCGAGAAGGAACAAAATCTTTTTTTTCATACCTACAAACGCCTCACGCTCGACATCGAACGAGGCGAGGGGGTCTATCTCTTCGACCGGCAGGGGAAGCGGTATCTCGACCTGTTCGGCGGACTCGCAGTGAACGCCCTCGGCTACAATCACGACAAGGTCATCGAGGCGATCGAGATTCAAATTAGGAAGTTTATCCATCTCTCAAATTATTTTGTTCAGGAGCCGCAGGTGCGGCTCGCTGATAGGATCATCGCGGCCAGCGGTTATAAGCGGATCTTTTTCACGAACAGCGGAACCGAAGCGATTGAAGGGGCCATCAAGCTCGCGAAGAAATGGGCCAAAGGAACAAAAAAAACACTTCTCTTTGGAATGTCGAACGCATTTCACGGCCGCACCATGGGGTCGCTGTCGCTTATGGACAAGCAAAAATACAAGGATGATTACGGTCCCTTCCTTCCAAATTTTGGATCTCTCCAGTTCAACAACGTTGAACACCTGCGAAAAAACGTCGATGAAGGAACACTCGGAATAGTCCTCGAATTCATTCAAGGTGAGGGTGGAATCTATCTCGCGAGTGCCGACTACG
>JBGOVN010000182.1:0-3950 GCA_041478155.1 Bacteroidota bacterium
AGGTTGTAGGCGGATTCGATATCGGAAAAACTAATCATGAGGATTCACAAGGGCTGGTTGTTGCGGTGCCGGTTTTTCGAAGGAATTGAATATCGTTGCGGAACAGGACTGCAAAGATCGAAGTCGGGACTACTCTTTATGCACAAAAACGTGTCCGACCTTTTGGAGCGCCTGCACGGCGTGAATCAAGGTTTCCTCGAGCAAAAAAATATAGTCGGTATTGTAGGTCGATATTGCAAAGATCGGAACCTCAGCCTCAGCCAGCGGATGCGTCAGCGACTCAAGGACGCCCACGGCCTGGAAGGGAATCTCGCCGTCAATTCGGATGCATCTCCAACCTATTTCCTGCTGGACGTTATTGGGGGCCATGAAGTCCGGCGTAATCATCGTCAGCTCATCATCTGTACGCATCGTAAAGCACATTTCCCCCTTGATGACGATCTGCGGGATTTCAGAAAACGCCGGAAGTTTGCTGATTGTGAATTTTTCTTCGAGCAGATGGAGCTTGAGTTTCTTCATACTCCCAGAGTGTTCATCCAGAGTGGTCCATTGGCGATTATGCAGCGATTGTTCTTCACTATTCTTCTGTGGCGAAATGTAACACTTCTCCCCTCCCTGTGCAAGGGTTTCGGTGACTACATCCTCGCGAAGTCGTTGAACGAAAATAAATCCTCGGTGTACTGAACCGCTTTGCGGACTTTCTTTCTCTTTTCCGGTATGAACGACGCTTGTAGATTCTCGAACGTATATCCGAACGGCGAGAGCAATGTTTCCACGGCCTTCAACGCAAACTCCGTGTATTGCTCAACGTCGTATCCATCCTCCAGCGCGTAGAGGGCGAGAGGTATCGCTTTTTCCGGTTTCTTCTTCCCGGTCCGGTCGACGATAATGAACTCGATCGATTCGCCGGCCGCGAGATGCACACCCATGGTCTCGATGAGTCTTGAAACGACGGCGCTGACACTGTTGTTGGAGTACTCACTCGCCTCTTTCGTAATGTGTCGTCTTAACACGAGATCCATTGGGTTCGCTCTGCCGCTCCGCAGCATCGCGATGTGCCTCCGGGCAATTTCGAGGAGTTCCGGTACGATCGCTTGTACGTCTGACACATTCCGCGCCGGCGCCATCCGCTCCAGCATCGCCGACTGCATCGTTTTGATAAACCGGGGCGTGTCGTGTCTGCGTGATTCGATCCCGCGCATTTTCAGCTCCCCCCTGTTGTAGAAGCCGACGTACCGGTTTGCCGTTGCGATCGCGGGGTCCATCTTGGACGCCGGGAAAAGAATCCAGTTGTAAATTCCCTCCAGTGAAATATCGATCCCGATATCGGTCCGAATTTTCCGGCAGAGGTTTTCATAGTCCTGTTCCGTCGCACCGGGTTTCTTGAGCCAGAGACAATCGATGATCCCGTGGATAAGTTCATATCCGTCCTCTTCGGCGATAGCCTTTGCGCGCAGGATGGCATCGCGCGAAAACGCGTTCACCGCTTCGTGCGCTTCGATTCTACCGAACCGGGCGTTCTTGTAGCCGAGGTAGCCGAAGCAGCTCACGAGCATCCACTTGAGTGCGTTCTGGCGATGGTCGTACATCCGGAACAGCCGTTCATCCTTCCCCTTATATTCCTTCTTCTTTTTCTTGTAGTACGAGCGCTTCTCCACTACCATGCGGAGCGTTGCCGGAATTATTCCCACCCTTTTCTCACAGATCGTGTAGCCCAGCTCCGGAACTTTTGTATTGTGACAGCAGCGGCAGTTGACGGTTTCCGGCGATACATTTTTTTCCACCATGATCGTCGGGTACATCGAAACGAAATCGAGCTCGGCGATCTCTTCGTGGTATCCGACGGGGGGATTAAAGATCAG
The DNA here is from genome assembly GCA_041478155.1 of Bacteroidota bacterium. Classification (GTDB taxonomy): domain Bacteria; phylum Bacteroidota; class Ignavibacteria; order UBA10030; family UBA10030; genus JBGOVN01. The sequence continues at coordinate 1,863 of JBGOVN010000182.1, forward strand.
TCCTCCGCGGTCGGCCATCAGCAGTGTCGACGCGGATTTAAACTCTTCGGGCTCGCGCTTTTTCGACGGGATAAGAATGTTGTTCCGGTACGCCCACGAAAGCTGCAGCGACGACATGGAGGTCCCGATGCTCGAGCGCGACTGGTTCTGTCCGCAGATCTGCGTGAGGCGAACCATTTCGAACAACCCGTCGAGGTCCGACTCGCCCATCGTGAACGAATTCGCCTCGTCGATGTGCCAGCGCCCGGCAAGCTCGAAAGCGCCGTCTTTGTGGACAATTTTTCCGTACTGGAAAAAGCTGGATTCTCTCGTCGTCGTGTAGCCCATCGTCGTGTCGCGATTGAGCAGCAGGGGCACCTGGACTTGCTGCGCCAGCGCCGTCAGCTGCGGCAGGAGCACCGAATCGCCGTACTGCGTGAGGATGATATCGGGGTCGCAGCGGTGGATATGCCAGTTAAGCGCCTCGAGGACTTCGCGCGGGGTCTCCTGTTCGAGCGCGTATGTTCTTCCCTCGTAGCTGAGTTCGAGCTGGAGCCGCTTCCGGTACTTCGGCGGGACGAAATCGTCGGCGTTGCTCAGCCACATTATTGCGAGCGGAGGAATTTCATAGTCTGTCGACTCCCGCGTGTCGTGCAGTTCCCACCGCTCCAGCCGTCCTTCCCCGTCGATCCAATATTCTCCGAGCGCCAGAGGGAACAGTTCTGTATGGTAGAGGAACTGCTGCGAGACAGAGAGGTCTGAATTGAAGAACGCAAAGTGGGGGAAAAACCGTTCGAAGTACCGAACTGTTTCTTTCATACGGGTTGTATCGTGGACGATGACCTCGAGAACGTCCCACGGGTCGCCGGAATAGATTTCCGTCATTTTCTTCCGGGCGAATGAAACCGGCACAGGGCACCGTTTGCCGAGAGCTTCGGCGCGACGTGTCTCAGGCTCGTCGAGTTGGAGGTAGAACGACGGTTGAAATTCGCGAACGCAGCAATGCTTTTTACCGTCACGGTCGATGAACCAAAGCGTCATGCCCTTCTCCGAAGGGTAGACATCGAACAGCCAGCCATGAAGGGCGGAGGTCTTCATTATTTCTTAGCGGACTTTTGCGCCCGTTTCGTTTCGATCTTTTCGATGGCTTCCTCGAGCGCTTTCTTGATATCGAAGACTTCCTTCTCAATCCCAACCCCAACCCCCACCCCAACCTCCATGTTTATCTTTTCGTTGGCAGCCTTATTCAGATTCACGAGCGATGAGATGACGGCTTCGATGACCATCGTACTTTGTTCAACCTCGCCGAGCGTCGCATCGAGGTCGGCCGGGTCGACGGTCGCTTTCTGTTTCGCCAGTTTCCGCCGCTGGGATTGAACGCGGAGCAGGATGTTCGTCAGCTGGTTGTTGATATGGTGCGCAAAACTTCGGACCGTCGTTTGAAAGGTCGCGGCCGCAACTTCCCGTTTCTCCCGTTCGAACCGTTCCGTTTCAAGCTCCCGTTGGGCCTTGCGCAGCACAAACCGTTCATACGTGTTGTTGATGAGGAACGGCACGTAGTCGAGCGTGACGTGAGCTTTGTTCACGTAGTCGTAGGCCCCCAGTTTCATCGCCTCGGCTGCAATTTCCTCTGCCCCCTTCCCCGTCATCATAATCACGGGCGTTTCGATTTTCTGTTCTACGGTCCATTTTAAGAATTCGATTCCACCCGCGCCGGGAAGTTTGTAGTCGAGAAAAATAATGTCGCAGGGATTTTTCGCGAGTTCCTTCTGTGCAAGTTCGACCGATTGGACAAGGTTCGACCGGTGGCCGTACTGTTGTTGTAAATAGTCGGCGATCGGCTGGGTAAACTGCCGCTCATCGTCGATGAACAGAAGAGAGAGGTTGCGGATATACATTGGTGTCCGGGGTGGCTGCGTTGGTTCTTCCCAAAGGTAAAAAAAACAATCACGAACCGAAAGGGCTGCGGCAGGAAGGTGTGTACGGTCACGGGGTGAATAGGTGGGTTATCAGAGAGCGTTCCCACTAACGTGGGGTTGTTACTTTCCCGCTCTCTGGATTCCGCCACTGTGGTGGGATTCTGGGAGGCGGAACTTTCCGAGAAAGTCC
>JBGOVN010000206.1:0-3697 GCA_041478155.1 Bacteroidota bacterium
GATTCGCAGTAGAGGGCCCACCCTTCACCATAATATGTGCTTCCCAACCGCCCGCGGATCTTTCGCTGATTGTTCAGAGCATAGACTGTCTGGAGATGGTGGCCTGGATAACCTTCATGCAACGAAATAACGGTCAGCCATCCGCTGTTCTGGGTCCTGAGTTTCTCTTCGACCTGTTGTTCCGTCATCTCGGGGACTATGTCCGTTACGAAGAATCGTCCGACCTTTTTCTGATCCTTCATCTCTATTCCCCCATAACCTCCCCAGGCGTATGTTTCCCGAAGCGACGGGGGTGTCGGGACAAAGATGAGCGTTTCCGCCGGCGGAATGGCGATGAGGTTTTTTGCGATGAGGAGATCCCGTACGCGATTCGATTCGCGCCGGTACTCATCGGCGATTCTATGAGGCTCGGGATGGTGCAGTTTCATTTCCTCGACGAGCTGCTTCCACGTTTTCGTTGAATCTATCCTTCGCGCCAACGTCTCGAGCGCTGCTTTTGTTTCCCGGTGAACCTTCCATCCTGTTTCAACCAGCAGGCTCGATGTATACGGGAGGAAATGGTATTCGCTCAACAACCAGTCGTAGTATTCCTTGCCGACTGCCCAGGAACCGGAGTTATCGGATTTTAAAGTGTCGCTTAAGAAAATGCGAAAACTCTTAAGCGCTCCCGACGCGTTGCGGCTGGCTGCTTGCAATCGAGTCTTCAGGCTATCGGGTGCATTTTTTTCGACTGCGCCGCTCATCGCACCATCGAGAAATTCTTCGTACCGTTTCGCGGTATTGACTGCAAGCTGCGTCCAGAGCGACGGCGGGTCTTTCAGCTGCCGTCTGCCAATCGAAAGTGCTTCGGGGGCATCGTGTATCGACCGAAGCATCGAGCTCCATTCGGCCGGCGTTGCCCTGCGATCGCCCGCGATTTGCCAGTACAGCGAACCCAGCGTCAGGTACTGTATTGGCGTCCGCTCTGCACGTCGCAGCGACACATCTCGCTCATCGCGTTTTAGCGCTGCCTCGAGCTGCAGCCAGTCGATCCGCTCATCAACAGTCAGTGCTGTCGTGTCAATACCGCGGAGCTCCGCGAGACCGCGAACAGCCCTGAGCGCTCGTATGGAATCTGCATCTGCCATGAGCCACGAGAACGGAACGGGCAACGACTCGTCATCATCGGGGAACTTCCCTTGAACAAAACGGTCAACGAATGACTCGAATTTTTGGGAAGGCGATTTCGAGAGGAACGGAATTGACGAACAGCCGCAAAAAATTGCCAGCAGGAGTAGTAGCAGCTTTTTCATCATTGTCATTGTGTCACGATATCGATGAGGATTTCGAAAGGCCGGCCCTCGATCTTCACCGTCACGATTTGCGACTTCACATTATAGCTCCAACCCTGAGCGCTCGAGGCAAGATGCGGCTCACCCATCATGGTTAGTCGTTGGGCCGTGCAAACGACCGACTTTGGCATCGACGGAACGGCCATAAACCGGGCCACGAGCGTTCGGGGAGCAGGCCGGTACGAGCCCTGCGCGTTGGAGATTCGAACGTGAATCCCCTTGTTCGAGACTGTTTGCTGGATGGTCCTCTCAAAAAAGCTTCCCCTCGTATAGTCGAATGTTCGGCCGTCGTCTTCATAATAGAGAGTGGAAGAGGAGGAATCGGGAAAGAATGTCAGCGTCAAGGGGTCGATCGGGGCTTGGTCGGTGTATTGAACGATCTGTCGGGTCGGGATGATCGCTCCGGCACGGGCATAAAAAGGGATCTTGCCGAGTGGCGCGTTGACGGTAACCTTTCTGCCAGCTGTGAGCTTCCTTCCGGACTCAAAATCGAACCAAGTCCCGGCAGGGAGTTGAAGCTCGCGGGTCGTGTCGCCTTCCCAGAGGACTGGCGCGACGAGGATATCGTCCCCGAACATGAATTCCGTTTCATTCGACGAGGAGCCAGGATCGTCAGGATACTGAAAATACATGGGACGCATAGCAGGGATTCCTGTCCGTGAAGCCTGGACCATGACATTATAAATATAGGGAAGAAGTTTGTATCGAAGCTCGATAGTTTCGCGGTTGATTTTTTCGAATTTCCGCCCGAACATCCACGGCTCTTTATTCGGCGAGCCTATTTCCGAATGCCCGCGCATGAGCGGTGTAAAGACGCCAAGTTGAAGCCATCGCGCGAACAACTCGCCGCTCGGATTGCCGATAAAACCGCCTATGTCCGTCCCTACAAACGGCTGGCCGGAAATGCTCACGCCGAGACACATCGAGACCGCCATCTGCAGATGTTCCCACGACGAAACGTTGTCCCCCGTCCAGGCGGCCGAATACCGTTGACCGCCTGCATAGGAAGCACGAGTGAGGACAAACGGCCGCTCGTTCGCTCGCAGTCCCCGAACTCCTTCGTAGGTTGACTGCGTCATGAGCATGCCGTATGTATTGTGGTTCTTCGCGTGAGTTGTGTTATTTCCCCCGTCGTCATGGATGACGTCGAGGTCGACAGTTTTTGTCGGTGCGTCAAATACGGACGGCTCGTTCATATCATTCCAGAATCCACGAACACCCGCCTCGGTCAGCACTCTAAAATTATCCCCCCACCATCTCCGTGCAACAGGACTTGTGAAATCCGGGAAGGCGCATTCACCCGGCCATACCTTTCCGATAAACAACGTTCCGTCTTGATGTTTGAGAAACGCGTTGGATGTTAGTCCTGATCGGAACGCGTGGTACGTGGAATCTGCCTTGATGCCCGGGTCGACGATGACTGCGATTTTGAATCCGTCAGCCCCCAGATCCGAGATCATTTTCTTCGGGTTTGGAAAATTCTTTTGACTGAAGGTGAAGATCCGGTATCCTTCCATGTAGTCGATGTCGAGGTAGATCACATCGCACGGAATGTTTTTCTCGCGGAAGGTGCGAGCAATCTCGCGAACCCTCTGTTCCGGAAAATAGCTCCACCGCGACTGCTGGTAACCCAGAGCCCACAACGGAGGCAGCGGCGCACGTCCGACGAGTTCCGTGAAACGGGACAAAACTTTCTTCGGAGAAGGGCCGTAAAAAAAATAGTAATTCAGTTCACCTCCCAGCGCACCGAATGAATACCGGTCGGGTGATTCCTTTCCGAAGTCGAACGAGGACCTGAACGTGTTGTCGAAGAATATTCCGTACGCCCGACCATGCCTTATTCCGTAAAAAAAGGGGACGGATTGATAGAGAGGATCCGTGTCAGCCGTATACGCCGGAATGTCCGAGTTCCACATTGTGAAGGCCGATCCTTTGCGATTGGCCTTTCCCGCTTTCTCACCCAGCCCGAAGTAGTTCTCGTCAGCGGGCATCGTCTTCCATACACGGATTTCGCTCCTGTTCCACGCCATTCCCGTCGGCGCGTCGTCAGCATTGAGAGGCTCCCCTGTTCTATCGTAGAATGAAATACGCAACGGAAATTTCTGGACGACCATTCCCATCTCGTTCGTTTCCACAAGCAATTGCTTGGGCGAATCATCGATGCGCGGCCTCAGGGCGGGCCAAGCGTTCTTTACAACGGCAACCGAAGTTGTGGTTTGTAGCGGGGATCCGTGTCCGGCCCGGACGTGGACAAGGTCATCAGCAAGGAAAGAGACCTCGACGAAATCGTGCTCCGAATAAAGGGTCACGAGATTCCCGTCGCGTACGACGGTGGAATCGACAGACCCGACCGAGTGCCATTGAGC
>JBGOVN010000034.1:0-7994 GCA_041478155.1 Bacteroidota bacterium
ACTAAAGAATGGAAGCGTCAGCGACGGGATCGATGCGTTCGTGAGAGGGAAATAGCGTGGCGTTCGGAGGCCATATGCAAATTTGCTGACGAGCAGAAAATCTCCGACCAACAGCGTGTTCTCCATCGAGCCCGAGGGAATCCGGAATGCTTCGACGACGAACGTCTTGAGGAACACCGCGATAAGGAGCGTAATCAAAACGGTTTTCGCGTACTCCGCGATAACAGCGGCAATCGGCCTCGCCGGTTTTTCCGCCAACGTTGCCGGATCAGGGGGATTCGTATGTTCTGGACCTTTCATGCCTACCTGCCTATTTAATGAGCGACCCGACACGTCCCCATCGAATCGAAGAGAGACGGCCGAAAACATCGTAGAGGGGTATGTCTGTATTCCAGGACCAGTAGACGATGATCGGCGTTCCGACGAGATTCTCCTTCGGGATGAATCCCCAGTAGCGGCCGTCGAGGCTGTTGTCACGATGGTCTCCCATGCCGAACAAGTAGTCACGCTGAACGACGTACTCGGCCGTGGGCCTGCCGTCGATGAGCACTTGCTCTCCCGCGGCCTGCACGGAGTGGCCTTCTCTACGTATGAAGACTTCCCACGCCTGGACGTTTTTCCAGGTGAGAGAAAATTTCATCCCTTTCGCCGGAACCACGAGAGGCCCGTAGTTGTCTTCGTTCCAACCGGAATTTCTTGGGAATATACGATCCTCTGCTTCTCCGGGGGGTGTTACCCACGGCCGGTCGAAGCGAACATTGCGCGGCATCGGCAGCAACTGACCGTTCACGTACAAAGCCCGATCTTTAACCTGAATTGTATCACCCGGCAATCCCACGCAGCGCTTGAGATAAAATGTAAAATCTTCAGGGGCGATCTCATCCCTATTTCCGGGGAAGACAAAGACGATGACGTCGCTGCGACGCACTTCTCGCAGCGCAGGGAGTGCAAAGTACGGCAGCCGAACATTTGTAAACGGTATGTTTCGCGGAGACGTGCCGCCAAAAATGAATTTGTTGACAAACAGAAGCTCGCCGGTCAGGACCTCGTTCTCCATCGATCCCGTCGGGACCAGGAAAGAAGCAACCAGAAAGTTATTGATGACAAGAAACATACCGAGGACGATGCCGACTTCCTTGAGAAACGCTATCGCCTTCTCCTTGAGCGTCTGGGGAACCTGTTCTTCCGTTTCTTTTTTTTCTTTGGCCACGACCGAATCCTTTCGTTCCTATTAATCTTCCATGGACAATACCGCAAGGAACGCTTCCTGCGGTACTTCAACACGGCCGACTTGCTTCATGCGCTTCTTGCCTTCCTTCTGCTTTTCAAGGAGTTTCCGTTTACGGCTGATATCGCCGCCGTAGCACTTTGCGAGCACGTTTTTTCGCATGGCGCTCAGCGTCTCACGTGCGATGACCTTACTCCCGATGGCGGCCTGAATTGCAACCTCGAACATTTGACGCGGAATGAGTTCCCGAAGTTTCGCGCAGAGCTTTCGGCCCCAATCATACGCCTTTGCCCGATGAACGATCGTCGAAAGGGCGTCGACGGGTTCGGTATTGAGCAGGATATCGAGCTTCACCAACTCCGATTGGCGGTAGTCGAGAAAATCATAGTCGAGCGACGCGTAGCCACGAGAGAGCGATTTGAGTTTGTCGTAAAAATCAAAAATGATTTCGGCCAGCGGCAGCTCGTAGTGGATATCGGCCCGCTCCGGGCTCAAATATGTCGTATTCTTGTGAACCCCTCGTCGGTCCATACACAATTTCATGATGCTTCCGATATATTCCGTCGGCGCAATAACCTGGGCCTTGACGAAGGGTTCCTCGACATAGTCAATGCTCCCCGCGTCGGGCATCAACGCGGGGTTGTCGACAAGGAGGACGTCCTTGTTCGTCTTGACCACTCGATATTCGACGTTTGGGACAGTATTGATCAGCGACTGGTTGTACTCACGTTCGAGCCGTTCATGCACGATCTCCATATGGAGGAGGCCGAGGAACCCAGCCCGAAAACCGAATCCGAGCGCCAGCGAAGTCTCAGGTTCGAACGTCAACGACGCATCGTTGAGACGAAGCTTCTCGAGAGCATCCCGAAGCTCGCCGAAATCATCGCTGTTCGAAGGATACAAACCGCTGAACACCATAGGCTTGGCTTCCTTGTAACCAGGGAGCGGTCCCGATGCCGGATTGTCGACCAGCATGATCGTGTCTCCAACCTTCGTATCATGCACATCCTTGACATTTCCGATAATGTAACCAACATCCCCGGCAGAAAGCACACCGATTCGTTTGCGCCGCATTTCCAGAATTCCAACATCGTCAGCCTGAAATTCCTTCCCGTTCGAGTAGAATCGTATCTTGTCCTTCTCCCGAACTACCCCGTCGACCACCCTCACATAAGCGATCGCTCCGCGATATTCGTCAAACACAGAGTCGAAAATTAAGGCTTTGAGAGGAGCATTCGGATCTCCCTTTGGCGCAGGAATTCTGCTTACGACCGCTTCAAGAACTTCCTCGATCCCCATTCCCGACTTTGCGCTCCCCATCAGGATTTCGTCTTCTTTACACCCCAGAAGCTCGACGATCTGCCGCTTTACTGTTTCGATCATCGTCTTGGCGCTCGGCAGGTCGATTTTATTGATAAATGGAATTATTTCAAGGCCCGCATCGATCGCCAGGTAGAGATTAGAGATTGTTTGCGCTTCAACTCCCTGGCTGGCATCGACAACAAGAATTGCTCCTTCGCAGGCCGCAAGCGATCGCGAAACTTCGTAGGTGAAGTCGACGTGTCCTGGAGTATCGATAAGGTTTAGCGTATAGTCCTGACCATCGTGCGCCGCGTACCTGAGCTGGATTGCATGAAGCTTGATTGTGATCCCACGCTCCTGCTCCAGGTCCATGTCGTCGAGCATCTGTTTAGTGAGGTCTCTCGTCGCAACGGCCCCCGTACGTTCGAGAAGTCGGTCGGCAAGCGTGGACTTGCCGTGGTCGATGTGGGCAATGATACAGAAGTTGCGAATGTTCTTCATCACTCGATTGTCTTCGGTTCCAATAAATGACAAAGAGTAAAGAGTGGAAGATACGACAGGGGCCACTCTTTACTCCTATTTCCGACAAAATATAGCTTTATTTGCAAAGAAGAGCAAGGCAGGTGACGATGTTATACTATTTGAATTCGCGAAAAAAAATGCAACATTCCCACAACCTCTCGGTGGAACGAACGACGCTCATGATGAAAATTGTTCTCGCAGGCGGCAGCGGTTTTTTGGGAAGAGCCCTGCTCAAAGAATTGATTCAGTCTGGTCACACAGTCACACTCCTGTCTCGAAATCCGGAGTCGACGCGTCGCCGGATTCACGACACTGTTCGGGTCGAGCGCTGGGACACGGTGACGGTCGGTGATTGGATTCAGAACGTCGATGGATGTGACGCGGTGGTCAATCTCGCGGGAGAATCAATTGCTTCGAAGCGATGGACGAGTCGCCAGAAAACAAATATTCTCGACAGTCGCCTGCATGCGACGAGCACTCTTGTTTCGGCAATCAGGCAATCAAAAAAGAAGCCTGCCGTATTTCTCAGCGCCTCCGCTGTGGGGTATTATGGAAACCGTGAAGAAGGAGAGATAACGGAGGATTCCCACGCAGGTACAGATTTTCTCGCAAAGGTGTGCGATCAATGGGAACGGGCTGCGAAAGAAGCGGAACGCTTCGGCGTTCGAACTGTCTTGATGCGAACGGGAATCGTGCTGGATACGCACGGCGGAGCATTGCCGAAACTTCTTTTCCCGTTCAAATTCTTTGTGGGCGGTCCATTGGGTTCGGGCGGGCAATGGTTTCCATGGATTCACCTCGAGGATGAGGTCGGGGCGTTCGTCTTCGCGCTCGATCAGAAGAATCTCGACGGACCTGTCAACCTCGCCGCTCCTGAGTCCGTGACGATGAAACAATTCTGCGATGCACTCGGTAGAGTCCTGCGACGACCATCGTGGGCGCCCGTCCCCGCCTTTATTCTGCGAGCGGCTCTCGGCGAGATGGCGGACGCCCTTCTCTTGGGCGGACAGAAGCAGGTGCCAAAAAAACTTCTGGAATACGGGTATGCGTTCAGACACCCCACGCTGGCTGGGGCGCTCGCTGATCTTCTGAAGTAGGGCGGCTGCTATCGCCGGGAAGGAGAAGCCGGTCGGGCGAGGGGTATTCTGAGCTGGATTTTGGAACTGCCCCCAAGGTTTTCGGAAACTTCAAAGCCATACAGACTTGCCCCGACGTAGGCATCGACAATATTCAGGAGATACGTCAACGCAAAATAGATGGCAAACCTGTCCCGCTCGTCTCTGTAGAAATTCCTCAAACTCAGCAAATTCCCGTCTCCTCGGTGCAGGGTGTCCGCATCAACTGAGGAAGAAAACTGCGATCGGTAGTCCTGATACAACTTATCCTCCTGCAGATACACACTTCCAAAGTAGTATCCAAAGCCCCAAATGATCGGGATTGTCCAATATCGCTCGGCATAGAACTGACCGGCTCCCGGAGCGACAGCCGATAACAGCATTGCAAGCCCTGTCGACTTTGACCTTTCTTCATAGACTGGTCTGACCTTCCCAGCCCGAAGCTCGAGGGTATCGGGAGTCAAGATCATGAACGAGAAATGGGGGAGAGGTTCTGAAGATCGGAAGAGGGAATGGGAAATTTGAGATTGGCCGAGACTCAGGAACATCGGACCGGAGAGGACGACGAGCGCGAGGACTGAAATCGACTGCTGGCGTGCCCGCATGATCATACGTTGCACGGTATTGACTCTACGATTCCACCAGTGCAATCGCATCAATTTCAACCTTGGCATCCCGCGGCAGACGTGAAACTTCGACGGTACTTCGCGCCGGAGCCGAGGCGGAGAAGAATTCGGCGTATACTTCATTCATCGCGGCAAACTCATTCATGTCCTTCAGAAAGACTGTCGTCTTGACGACGGAGGCGAGTGATGCGCCACCTGCCTTGAGGACTGCCTCAATGTTCTTCAGACTCTGCCGCGTCTGCGCTTTAATGTCTCCCACCAACAGCTTTCCAGTGGGCGGGTCGATGGCAATTTGTCCTGCAGTGTAAATGAATTTTCGGTCCACAAGAATTGCCTGACTGTATGGACCTATGGGTGCAGGAGCTTTGTCGGTTAGAATTTTTGTCAAGGCCATAGAAAAGGGACCTAGGATTTGGGTTTTAGGTAATGGGTGATGGAAGCGGTTCTGTGTTTTGAGTTATGAGTTTTGAGTTGTGAGTTGTGAGTTCTCTGGACTGATCGCAATCTTCTAGCGTTTTCGGGATCCGGCAGAGATGATGTCGAGCAACCTGTCGAAATCGTCAAGTGAGTAGAATTCAATGACGATCTCTCCCTTTCCGCCTCCTTTTGTTCGAACGACGACTTTTGTTCCCAGGGCGTGACGAAGTTTTTCTTCGATACTTTGGAGATTGGACGATGTTGAAGAGGACGACTTCCTCCCTCCTTTTCTTGGAGGTTTACCACTCCCTCTCGCCAAGTCCTCAATCCTTCGTACTGAGAGGCCCTCGTCGATTATCCTGTCATACAATCGCTCCTGGATTTTTTCATTCGGAACATTGATCAAGGCGCGGGCATGACCCATCGATATCTTTTCCTTCCTCAATCCTTCCTGAATTTTCTCCGGGAGTTTGAGAAGTCGCAGGAAGTTTGTCACCGTTGTTCGATCTTTCCCAACCTTCTGAGCGACATCCTCCTGACTGAGGTGACACTCGGTCATGAGTCGTTGGTAGCCGCCGGCAACATCCATGGGGTTGAGAAACTCCCGCTGAATATTCTCAATGAGTGCGAGCTCCAGCATCTCCTCATCATTTCGTACTTCGATGAAGTATGCGGGAATCTGCTTCAACTTCGCTCTCTGCGCAGCCCTCAACCGGCGTTCGCCGGTAATGAGTTGATAGTCTCCCCCGACGCGCCGAACGGTGACGGGCTGGATCACTCCCTTTTCAAGAATCGACCGTGTGAGTTCCTCCAGCGCATCCTCATCGAAGTCGGTCCGTGGTTGAAACGGGTTCGGCTGTATCCTCGCAACTTCGATACTCGCGATGATCCCGATTTCGCCGGTGTCCCTTCCCACAGGCTCAGTCAGGGAGACTTCCATCCTCGGGCCCTTTGGAATGAGCGCGTTGAGACCGCGCCCGAGTACAGACTTTTTTAAGTTCGACATGGTTAGAGTTCGGGTGCTGTTTGAGGTTGTGAAAATGAAACCGCCGTAAACAGTTTATGATTTTCCATGACTTCCTTCGCGAGCTCCATGTAGTTTCGCGTACCGGAGCAAACGGCGTCGTACAGCACGATCGGTTTTCCGAAACTCGGTGCCTCGCTCAGGCGAATATTCCTTGAGACAATGGTCTTAAAAACTTTATCCCCAAAATATTTCTTCACTTCTTCCAGTATCTGATTCGATAGTCGAAGACGTGAATCAAACATTGTGAGAAGCACTCCTTCGATATCAAGGTTGGGGTTGAGCGTCTTTTTCACCATGTTGATGGTGTTGAACAATTGCCCTAATCCCTCGAGCGCAAAGTACTCACATTGGACGGGAATAAGGACTGAATCGGCAGCAGTCAGCGCATTCAGTGTGAGAAGTCCAAGCGAAGGGGGACAGTCGATGATGATGAAATCGAACCTATCGCGTACCGGCTCGACGGCCCGTGAAAGAAGCCGTTCCCGTTCTTCGAATTCGACCAGTTCTATTTCAGCTCCAACGAGATTAATATGGGACGGCAGGACGGACAGAAACGGCATTTGCGCTTCGACGATAGCTTCTTTCGCCTCGACGGTACTGACGAGGACTTCATAGATCGTCTTGCCGTCAAGAGGTGTAACGCCGACCCCGCTGGTGGCATTCGCCTGCGGGTCTGAATCAATCAATAACACTTTTTTTTCTGCGACGGCGAGGGAGGCTGCCAGGTTAATAGCCGTGGTCGTCTTTCCGACACCCCCTTTTTGATTTGCTATAACTATGATTTTCGCCACGTCATCCCACTTTTCATTAAGCAATTCTCATGCCCGCAGCGCACGCGACCGCGGCTAATCCGCAAACTATCGACCGTCGCACGAGCTTCCGGTACGCAAGCCACCATCCGTCGAACCTTTCCGCCGCTGCCGCATCCAGACTTTCGAGCTGGCCGAAAACCTGTTTCAGTTGCCAGGAGAAGAACGCCATGAGGAGGAAGAACACTTCTTTGAGGACGAGAAGCTGGGACCAGGTTGTCGAAAGGTCCCACCAACGAAATCTCGGATTCAGGAGCATGAGAAGAATGCCGGTCAGGAGCATCGGCCACAACGACGACCAGATCAATGCAAAATATCGACGCTGCGCCCCGAGAACGATGCCCGACCGAGTCTGACGTTCATATTCCGCAATCGGTGCGAGGACGGCATTGATGTACACGAGGCCTCCAACCCAAACAACTGACGAAACGATGTGAACGACCAGAGACGCCCAGAGAACAAAAGTCATCGTTGGTAAGAAATCAAAAAAAATATACCTGTTTTTTCAACCTCAATCAACCTGGGATGTCATTCGAACCGGTCGCCGGCTGTGAGAGGGTAGCCTCGGAGGAATTCCTCGACTGCGAGTTGCTTCTTTCCTTCTTGCTGAAGCGAGAGTATCGAAAGCAATCCCTCTCCTGTACGAACCGTCAATGTTTTTTTATCGACGCGAACGAGTTCTCCGGCGCTACCCTTCTCGCTCGCGGTGTCAGTTGCTGCCGGGGAGGTCCGGTACACCTTTAATGTCTTGCCTCCGTGCACCGTCCACGCACAAGGTACGGGCGAGAGCCCTCTGACAAAGTTGTGAATCCTCTGCGACGGCTTGTTCCAGTTGATCCTGCACTGTTCCTTGAAGAGCTTCGGAGCGAGTGATGCCGTCGAGTGTTCCTGTTGCCGCGGCTGGGCTTTTCCTAGTTCGATCAGCCTCACCGTTTGAAACACTATTTC
>JBGOVN010000288.1:0-2953 GCA_041478155.1 Bacteroidota bacterium
GGCAGCATTGTTCGGAGGGTTGTACGATGTGTAAATGCGGACGTACTGGGTGTCGGACTGATTAGATAGTACAGAATACACGACCATCCGAGGCGTAAAGGGGGCAGACGGGTTGAACGAGTTATCGCACCCGGTTGACCAGGCAGCCATCAGTAGCGCCAAGAGTGAAAGATGTTTATTTTCCATGCTCTTTTAGTTAATCGCTAACGGCTAATTGCTAACGGCTTTCTTCTCACGGCAACAACTCGAGCGTTATATTCGCCGTTGGAAAAAATCCTAACATGTTAATCCGTTGTCCCGTGGTCCGATCGTAGTAAAAAACATTTTGCCTGTCATACATGTTGATGATCGTGAATCCAATCGATGACCGAAGGAACTGGAACAGGTCGACACGATACGAGAGATTTACATCGAACCGATGATAGGCCGGAAGCCGCGCTGCATTCTTGTCTCCCAGCAAAGAGTACGGCTGGCCCGTTTCATCGATCGCGGGATCGCCGCCGGCAAACGTCAGCCGGTCGTAAAACCCGAGCGACTGCGTGAACGGAAGCCCTGACCCGAAATCCCAGCGGAACGACAGGTCGAGCCCGTCGATGATGTGTACTGTCGAGAGAAAATTTAAAGAATTCCTCCTGTCGTACCGGGGAGGGTAGGTGAAACCATTCGAGTTTACCGTCACCCACGAAAGAGTATAGGCGGAATACACGTCGATATACGAATTGCTGTATTTAAGCAGCACCTCGCCGCCGTATGATTCCCCGGTGCCGTTGATGTAATCAGGGTCGCTCGGGTCGAACTTGTCGCGATTGTACACTACGAGCGGATTGTATCGCTTGTAGTATGCCGTGTAGCTCGTCGAAAGGCCTGAAAACGGATTCCCTTCGAGTCCGAGAACATAGTGGTCCGCCTCCTCGACCTGCAGGTTGCTCGGTATTGCAACCCACGCGTTGAAGATCGGTATCAGGTCGTCTTCATTATTAACTGTTATCACATCCTGACTCACCCTTCCGTAGGCCGCCTTTGCCTTCCACGTATCGCCCAGATCGTAGCTAATACTCAGGCGTGGTTGAAGAGCGTTCTTGGCGGAAAATCCGTAAACAAGATAGCCGACCTCGGCGCGGATTCCCGCATCCATCTGGAACAGATCCCAGCTGAACTGATACCGAATCCAGGTTGAGAATTGCGGATTGTTTGAGCTGAGCGTTCTGGGCGTGCCAAGACGGTCGGTAAACCTATACTCCAACGAAGGAGTATTGAATTCGAAGCCGAAGTAATACACATCCTTCGAACTAGTGTAAGATGTCGCGTTTGTCCTCAGGGAGAATTCGTTGACGGAGGTTGATGACGAAGGAATGTCCGTCGACTTCACATCCCGGACCTGCGAGAACTGGCTGAACGAGACGGTCATGTCGACGAACAACCGGTCCTGGAACAACTTGTTGATCCCTACCGCGAACGCCTTGTCTGTCCACGAATAGTTTGGGGTTGCGGGGTCGTTAGAGTTGAGGTCGTCGCCGCTCAGGAATCCGCTCGCAGTATAGCGGTCCTGGGCGTCGGGACTTTTGTACGTGAACTTAGTGAATGCGTCGTAGAATGAGAGCGGGAGACTTCCGCTGATGAAATGTGAAAGCGTGTTTGAAAACAAAGACTTCCGCCCTGTTCCGACCCACTGAATCTGATCCGACAAGGGTGCCTCGACCTGAAGTTTTGACGACAGGAAGTTGACGTTGGCGTGCCCGGCAAGGCCTGCTGCGTTTCCGTCCTTACTGTTGATACTGATGACGGAGGAGAGACGGTCGCCATACTCGGCCGGGAACGCTCCGGTGTAGACCTCCGCAGATTTTACGATATCGGGGTCGAAAATGCTGAAAAGCCCGAATGCATGGAAGGGGTTATATATCTTCATCCCGTCGAGCAAGATCAAGTTCTGATCTCCTGCGCCGCCGCGAACGTAAAACTGAGAATTCACATCGCTCGTCGAAACGATTCCCGGGAGAATGGCGATACTGCGGAGAACGTCTTCCTGTCCGGTGACCGGCACCATTTTTAAGTCCTCCTTATCAAGGACGTGTGTGCTTGTGTGTATCTCATTGAGCTGTCGTCTTGCTTTTGCGGAGATGACCACATCGCGCATCTTAACCGGCTCGGAAAAGAGTCGGAAATTTACCACTACCGCTTGCGTTCCGCTGACTATGAGCTTCTTGACTTGTTTCTCATACCCGACTGCCGAGGCAGCGATCTCATATGTACCGGCGGGAACGTTCGTCATGATATAAAACCCGCTGACGTTTGTAGCCGCCCCCATCGCTGTTCCCTGAATGACGACGCTGGCGTACGGGACGCGCTCCCCGGTTGTGCTGTCGGAGACGGTCCCGCGAACGTCGAGGTTCTGTGAGAAAAGAACTCCAGGAACCAAAAAAAGAAGTAAACTCGCGGTCTTAGATACTAAATCGATGGAGCGAATGGAAAATCTATTGAAATCTGGATACCGAAGAAAGCAAACCGTTCTAGCTTAAGTTTTAGTAGAGAGGACTGAAAACTGAACCGTAAGTCGAACGGTTTTGCATGGTTCCTCAACCGAGTTTCACATAGCATCGAGTTTTCCTGCCCGCCTCAGAACGTAGAGCGAAGTCAAGAGCAATAAACCATTTCTAGCGAAATACCAGCCGTCTATTCTGGAATCTACCAAATCTCCAAAGCAACCACAATTACTTACCTCCTCTGAATACAAAGCCCCAATGAGCATGAACAAAAGTAGGATAAGGGAGGAGAGGAAGCCGCTTAGAGGAATGTGTGAACCTTGCTTGAACAGGGAGAGCCCTAGAATCAATTCAAAGCTTGAAAAAAAATAAATCAACGTGGTCCCCTGGATGGCTCCCAAATTGATGATCTGCGAAACAAATATCGAGGCCGCATAGGGGGACACAATTTTGCTTCCCCCGCTGAGAAGGAA
>JBGOVN010000123.1:0-4863 GCA_041478155.1 Bacteroidota bacterium
GTATCATCGAACAAGGACGATTGAATGACTCTGTTGATCACGGGAGGAGCCGGATTTATCGGCAGTAACTTCATCCGATTCATGCTGGATCGTCATCCTGAGGATAGGATTGTCAACGTCGATGCGCTCACGTACGCCGGAGATCTCGAGAGCCTCGAAGACCTGGAGGTTCATCCGCGGTACGCCTTCGAAAAGGCCGATATCTGCGACAGGCCGGCGATCGAAAGGATCGCAACGAAACACGGTGTTGATGCAGTTATCAACATTGCCGCGGAATCGCACGTTGACCGGAGCATTGTCGGCGCGTCGGAATTTGTACGGACCAATATCGTCGGAACAAGCGTCCTGCTTGAGATTGCACGAGAGCGAAAAATCGGAAGGTTTCTTCAAGTCTCCACGGATGAGGTCTACGGTTCGCTCGGTGCGACCGGAAAGTTCACGGAAGAGACCCCGCTGCACCCGAACAGCCCTTATTCCGCGAGTAAGGCCTCAGCTGACATGCTGGCTTTGGCATACCACCACACCTTCGGAGTGCCGGTTGTGGTTACTCGCTGTTCCAACAACTATGGACCGTATCAGTTTCCGGAAAAACTGATTCCGTTGATGATTGCAAATGCTCTCAATGATAAACGCCTCCCGGTCTACGGCGACGGAAAAAACGTCCGTGATTGGCTCCACGTCGGCGACCATTGTGAAGCGATCGATGTTGTGTTCCGGCGCGGGCGCGTTGGCGAGGTCTATAACGTCGGCGGCAACACAGAGAGGTTGAACATCGATCTCGTCAGGCTCATTTTGCAGCATCTCGGCAAGCCCGAATCGCTGATTACGTTCGTCAAAGACCGTCCAGGGCACGACCGGCGATATGCCATCGATTCGTCGAAGATTCAGCGCGAGCTGGGATGGAAGCCAACAAGGACGTTCGAAAAAGGGATCGCCGAAACGATTGATTGGTACCTGGGCCACCAAGACTGGTGGAAGAGAATCATGAGCGGAGAGTACAGGAATTACTATCGGAAGATGTACGAGGAACGATAGGAAATAGGAGATAGGAAGTAGGAGATAGAAGGTAGGAGACAGGAGATCTAGAAAGGAGTAAGCGGTAAGGAGTAAGCAGGAAGCGAGAGCTAAAAGCTAATCGCTAATCGCGAATGAAAAACCTGATACTAAAAACTTTAAACTTTAAACCTTAAACCTGAAACCTCGAAGCTCGAACCTTGATCTTCGAACTCAAAACTCACAACTCAAAACTCAGAACTTTGCATACCTATTGAAAACCGTTATCAGCGTCGTCGGCGCCCGCCCGAATTTTATGAAAGTGGCTCCGATTCACAGAGCCTTCAGGCAGTATGAGAAATCGATTCGTCATTTGATCGTTCACACGGGCCAGCACTATGACGAAGCGATGTCGAAGGTGTTCTTCGAAGACCTAGAACTGCACACCCCGGACGTCTTTCTTGGCGTGGGGTCCGGATCGCACGCCCAGCAGACGGCGAAGATATTGGTAGAATTTGAGAAAGTGGTCGACGTCGAAAAGCCCGATCTGGTGATCGTTGTGGGAGACGTGAACTCAACAATGGCGTGCAGTCTCGTCAGCGCGAAAATGAATGTTTCTGTCGCCCATATTGAGGCAGGGCTTCGGAGTTTTGACCGAACCATGCCGGAAGAGATTAACCGGATCATGACCGATTCGATTGCCGACTATCTTTTTGTTTCGGAACCGAGCGGAATGAAAAACCTCAAGCGTGAAGGTATCGATAAGCGGAAAATGTTCCTTGTAGGAAATGTCATGATCGATTCACTCGTGCACTTCAGAGAAAAGGCGAAGCAGTCGACAATTCTTCACGACCTCGGCCTGAAGCCGAAGTCATTCATGCTCGTGACACTTCACAGGCCGAGTAACGTCGACGACCGCGAGAAACTCTCCGCAATTCTTGAAGTGTTGAACACATTGAGCAAACGAACAACGGTGGTCTTCCCGGTACACCCTCGTACAAGGAAGATGATAGAAGAATTCGGACTCTCGTCGAGGGTGAAGACAATTCCGGGTCTAAAGCTCCTTGATCCCGTCGGATATCTTGATTTTTTGGCTCTGATGGAACAAGCGCAGGTCCTTCTGACCGACTCGGGCGGTATTCAGGAGGAGACGACATACATGGGGCTTCCCTGTCTGACGCTGCGCAGGAACACAGAACGGCCTGTCACGGTAGAAGTGGGCACGAATCAGCTGTGCGGAGACGATCTTAAAGGTGTCATCACAAAGGTACATGCTGTGTTGGACGGAAAAGGAAAACGAGGGCACATTCCCGAGCTCTGGGACGGGAAAACGGCCGAACGGATAACAGCAATTATTACTTCGAGTATGAAATGACAAAGCGTGCCAGTTTTCTTCGTAGTCTTTTGAGACAATCCCGCAGAGGTCGGTACGTCATTCTTCTTTCGTTCCTTCCGTTAACAACTTTTATTCTTTACGGCCAGGATCGGCAAAACAAATCGGACCAATTATTGCAGCAATCCCAACGCGCTCCAGAAGCTGCTCAAATACAAACAGCTATGCCGCCCATGGATGCACCGATCAATCCCGATCACTACATCGTTGGTCCGGGTGATCTTTTCGCCGTAAGCACGTGGACAAACACCTCATCGGATTTCACGTTTGAGACGACTGCGGAAGGCAGCCTCATCATTCCAACGGTCGGAGAAGTAAGGATTGGCGACCGCACGCTGTCCGACGCAAGGAAATTGATCGTTGGCGCTATCCGAAAAAAGTATATTTCCCAGGAGCCAACGGTGACGCTTGTCAGACCGCGGAGCGTTGTTGTGTACGTCTATGGCTATGTTATCAACTCGGGTCGGTACGTTCTCTATGCCTCTGACCGTGTGGAGAAAGCAATCGTGAGAGCGGACGGTGAAGCCGAGGAGAACCCCGGTCGTGTCACCCCACCGTCGACGGAAGACCTGAACCGGCGTCAAATGATCCAAGAGTACCGAAGGATGATGTCATACCGCAATATCATGCTTCGGCGGAGGGACGGGAGTGTGATTCGAGTTGACCTGGCAAAATTCCACGCGACAGGCGATGACCGGTGGAATCCTTCACTGCTGGAAGGAGACGAAATCATCGTTCCGCGCAATGACGCCTCGAATAATACGATCGGCATCTACGGCGGCGTGAATATACCGGGCCGTTACGAGTATGTTCAGGGAGAGTCGTTGTCTGACGCAGTGATGTTGGCGCGCGGTTTCAACGCGAAAGCTGTCAGAGACAGTCTCTATCTTCTTCGTCTCAATGAGTCAAAGACAGGATTTGTACGCAAGGGGTTTGGTTTTTCCTCGAACCAGCAAACAGGTACTCAAGTCCGACTCGAACCGGGTGACAGGGTCTTTGTAAATCAGGAGCGGGAATTTCGGGGCGACTACCACGTAACGGTAGAGGGGGAAGTTCAAAAACCGGGCATGTATCCTATCACCCGTGACCAGACGCGGCTGAGCGACGCTGTTACGATGGCGGGGGGGTTTACAGGTTACGCATTATTGTCTGCGGCGGAGGTTCAACGTTTACGACGGAGTGCGGAAGAACAAGAAGCATCTTTGGAGACTCAACGAAATCTTATGGGGATGAGCACGGTCGAAGATACGACATACTTTCGGATCGTGCAAAAGACGCGATCGGCGCGCGAGTTAGTCGCTGTGAATCTGGAGGAGTTGTTTGTACGGGGAGACAGCTCCCAAAACGTGCTTTTGCAGGACGGGGACAAAATCGTGGTACCCTCACGTCAGAGGACAGTCTACGTTTACGGACAAGTAGTCACTCCTGGCTATGTCCCCTATCTCAAGGCATCGACAATCTCGTACTATGTTCTAAAAGCTGGCGGATACACGGGGGGAGCTCAATCCGGTGGCGCAAAGATCATCAAAGCATCCTCGAATCAATGGCTAAGCCCCGGCGAAACGGATGTGGAGGAAGGAGATGCGATCTGGGTTCCGAAAACTCCAGACAGGCCATTCACCTACTACCTCAATGTTATCGGTCAGACAGCCTCCATACTTACCACCGCACTTACCGTTGTGATATTGATTTTGCAACTACAGAAATAAGAGCGCACAATGGACCAAATCCCTGGAAACAACACGCCGATCATGAGCCAAGACACCGGGGCTCCGGATTATCTTGATGTGCTGCTCCGCTGGCGGCGTTTTCTGATCCTTAACGTTCTTGGAATATCCATCGCTGCTGGTATTGTGGCATTTCTTCTGCCAAAGTGGTACAGGGCATCGGCTTCGATTCTTCCTCCGAAGGATCAGGGAATGTTGAGCGGCCTTGGAGCCGCGAGCACGCTCTTGAAAGGCATCACGGCAACGCAGAAAATCGGAAGCCTTGCATCGTCAAGTTCGGGTCCCTACAATTACCTCGCCATTCTCAAGAGCCGATCTGAGCTCGAAGCTGTGGTCAAAAAGTTCGACCTCGTCAGTGTGTATGCGATCGCCGATAGCTCGACAGAGAAGGCCGTCAAGGAGTTGGAGGGCAACGTCAATTTTGAAGTACAGCCGGAGGACTACATCACGATCGAGGTGTACGATAAAGATCCGGTCCGTGCGGCCGACATGGCAAACTATATTGTCGACGAACTTAATGTCATCAGTGTCAGGCTGGGAACGATGGAAGCCCGGAACAACCGCAAATTTATTGAACAGCGGGTCGGTCAGATTCATCAGGACCTTGCCGCCGCAGAGGAAGGACTTAAGCAGTTCCAGGAGAAGAGCGGGATGATGATAATTCCGGAACAAAGTACGTCAAGTGTTTCTTCGATTGCCGAGCTCTATGGCCTGAAAGCAAAAAAAGACATCGAACTCGGCATACTGGAA
>JBGOVN010000213.1:0-3617 GCA_041478155.1 Bacteroidota bacterium
CTCATGATTCCTCTCGCGGTGACGTCAAATGACCGGTTGACCCGCAAACTCGGCGGCAAGCGCTGGCAAATGCTCCACCGGCTCATTTACCTGATAGCTATTGGTGGCGTCGTTCACTATACATGGCGCCTCAAGACGGGATTTCGACAGACTTGGGTCTATGCCGCAATCGTCGGTCTCCTCCTTCTGTACAGATTGTGGGTCTCCTTCTCTCCAAAACTCATTTCGCAGAAGTCTAAGGCTGCGAAAGAAACTATTCCGACTGCGTGACCTTTCCCATCCTTCGCCGGCGTTGCGAGCGTGATCGCGTGATCCTGCTCGCTCTGGTTTTGGTCTCTTCCTCATTCCTGCACAGCCAGGAAAAGAAACAATATTTCTATAAAGGGCTTGCGTACGGTTCGGATGCCACGTTCAATCCCATCTCACTTCTCCTCAACGGGGGCTTCGACGAACTGCAGTCGTACGGGATCTCAAGCAACTTTGCCGATGTCCCGTGGAACGGCGGAGCGACGAGTGTTTGGCGAAATATCACCGCACCTCTTCCTGTCATTAACGCTTACGGATGGGGGAACTTTTTCGAGCGCGAAATTATCCCGACTAGCCTCAATATGGAAAAAGCGCAGTACTTTCCGAACTATACTCTTCATCTCCTCGGCGGAGGAATGGTCTACCGAAAGGCCTCTGAATGGTACGACGCACACGGCTATCCGGCCCCGGAGGCATTCGCAGCTCTCACCGTGATGTCATACCATTTTATTAACGAGATCATTGAGAACGGTCCGGAGATCTATTCGAATGAAGACCCCATCCCGGACCTTCTTATTTTTGACCCCCTGGGGATTGTGCTCTTCAGCTTCGACGGTGTTGCTGAATTCTTCTCGTCAACGCTCAGTTTTAACGATTGGTCGTACCAGCCGGCGATTTCATTTGCGCCGCTGGGGGTTCGGAACGTCGGACAAAACTATGTGATGAAATACCCGATGAACCGCTCGGGCTCGACGAGCCTCTTCTATCATTTCGGCTCGTTCGGGATGTTGGGACTATCCCTCAAGACGAATGAGGAAGAATCGATTTCCTTCGGCCTCGGCTTAACCTCGAAGTCGGTGTACCACACCAACGCCGCCGACCTCGTCCCGACCGTTGCGATCAATGTCGGTCCGATCGCAGGCTTGTATTACGACCGGAATAATTCGCTTCTCGCCTCTCTCGTTGTGGCCGATAATTTCAACGAATTCCTCCGGGTCAATATTTTTCCCGGCATCGTCAACGTTGCCGGCTTCTCTCCCGGTGGATTCTGCTCATTCGGCGAGAGGGGAAAATTAACGATAGGCGTAACAGCGAAATTCCTCCCCGCGGGTCTCAGCGCGTACGTTCCCCGCTGACGCAAACGAGACTTAACGGTTTCTTAACACAGAATCGATTTTGCATTTTGAACTTGAATCACAATCCATACTTGTCTACATTCGGTTGTGCAATGGTGCTGTAACCACCCAACTCCCCCCTCGCTAAGGAGACTCTATGAACCGAACCCATCTATGGATTTGTACGGCTGCGGCGGCCCTCATCGCCGGTTGTTCGTCGTTAACACTGCGTCCGGCAGATTTTTCCTGGCCTATCGAAGTCGTCGTCAAAGTCGACTCCAAAGGGATGGTGCAGGATAACCGCTACAGCTTTTCGTTCAACGCGAAGGAATTGATTTTCGAGGAAACGCACGATTCGACCAGCGTGAACAAAGTGACGCTGCGACTGATTCGGGACGCCCGCGGATATTTCTTCGTCACCGCCGATAAATTCAAGAACGTGTACGTTTTTTCACAAGGCGATGGCTCGTTGAGGATGGAGAACAAGATCATGGTGTCCGAGAAAGGGGTCAACGACCCTGCCTTTAATCAGCGTCCGCCGTTCATTCAACTCGTTATCGAAGGGGAGAAGACGGTAACGCTTTCACGCGACGGAATTCAACAAGGAGCGAAATGATGAAAACTCTTATTCGCGTCGTTATCGTGCCGGTTCTGCTTCTTATCGGATTGTCGATCGAGGCTGCCGCGCAGAAACGCTCTGACTATGCAATTGTCAACGAGTTTGAATCGCGATACAAGGATATTCTTAAATCGATTAATCAGGTGAAGACCGTTCAAGAATGTGCAGACGTCAGCACATCGATCGATGAGTTGGAAAAAAGTACTGTCGAAAACCGAGACCTGTTGGACAAAGCCATGTTCCCGGACAAATTCGATGAGCGTATCCTCAAAGCGCGCGTACAGTTACGCTTGTTCCAGGAGAAACTGGGAATCATTGAAAGTCAGGTTGTCCACATTGCCGAATTAGAAACAAAGGTTCGAGAGTTGTCGGCCATGGTGGAGAAACTGAGCGGAGAGAATGCGGCGTTGCTGAACGACGTCAAACGGCTGGATGAGAACGTGCGGACGGTGAGCAAGGGAGATTTGTCTATGATCGATTCGCTGAAGTCAGTAATCACAAAACTTCAATCGAATCTTCGCGACAGGGATAACATGATCTTTGCACTGGTCGATAGTCTCTTCCTGCAGTACGACAAAGACGTTTCAGGGTTGAAGGACATCGAGAAACAGCGCATCGTGGTCAAGGTGGACAAGAACAATGTTCTTTCGAACGTGAAAAAATCGATCCAGGACAATATTGCCTTCCTCGATGCGACTCAACTCACCGGCAGTGACCTCTCCAAGGTGTTGAAAGAACAGCGGAAGTTTTCGTCGCAGTGGAAGGGACTCGGCGCGAAACTGGCTCAATTGTATCTTGGCGGCAAACAGCGGACAAGCGAACTGGCGCAGGTTGACACGCTCCTCGTGCGTTGGGAAGGAAAAACAAGCGTTGCGCTCTGGAAAGCGTTTAACGCTGCATTTAAGCAGAACGGCGTCGTTGTAAAGGAATTTGCCACCGGCCAGGAATTCTTTACGAACGTGACGGCAATGTTGGATGCGGAGATTCAGAATCCAACCAAAGAAGGCGGCGATGCGCGTTACAAGAGGTACACAAACTTCGAAGAGAAGATCTGGAAATCGGATGTTGGTACTGTCTGGATTCCGATGCTCGCGGAGCAGGGGAAGATTACCGACGCACAAAAGAAAGAGATCGAGTCAAAGGTGGACAAGTGGCGTTCGACTGTTTCCCCTCCATCGATTGCACTCTATGTCGCGATATTCCTGCTGATCGTTGTGCTGTTGGCCGGATTGTATGTTCGAAATAAGAAGGGAAAGACGCAGGCGTAGGTACTTCGTACGATCGATTATCATTCTCATTCTAAAGGGCGAGCATTCCACTCGCCCTTTTTATTTCTTGGGTTCTCGTTGAACTGGAAAGTTGTTCTTATTCCATTCTAACATTCCGCCCTCAAGGTTCACAACGGTAAATCCCTTCGCGTTCAGAAATGCCGCAGCCCGTCCGCTCCTATTCCCCGAACGGCAGACAGCGACGATCGTCGCATGTTTGTGCGGCTCAAGTTCCGGGATGCGTCGGTCGAGTTCTTGCAGCGGGATCAGGAGAGCGTTCTCAAGATGTCCGCTGTCGCTCATGAATTCCTCGTTCGTCCGTACGTCGAGTATGACGACCGATGGGTCTTTCAACATCATTGCATGAGC
>JBGOVN010000048.1:0-7003 GCA_041478155.1 Bacteroidota bacterium
CAAAGCAGATCTTGCCTTCAGGATCAATAATCTGAAGATAGAGCGAAACGCAATCATCCTCGGACATAACTATATGGAGCCGGCGCTCTATCATTCGATTACCGACATCAAGGGTGATTCACTGGAGCTTAGCCGCGCCGTCACCACCGTGGACCAGGAGACAATCGTATTCTGTGGTGTCCGATTCATGGCGGAGACGGCCAAAATCCTCAATCCAAGAAAGACAGTCCTGTTCCCAGGAACCAAAGGAGGTTGTTCACTCGCAGACGGAATCACCGCGGAGGATGTACGCAGTTTGAAGCAGAGATTCCCCGGCATCCCCGTTGTCGCGTACGTCAACACTCACGCCGACGTTAAAGCGGAGTCGGATATTTGCTGTACATCGGGAAACGCGTCAAAGGTGGTAGAGTCCCTTAAATCCGATACTGTTATTTTCATTCCGGACGAATATCTCGCACGAAATGTCGCACGCGAGACGAAGCGGCACATTATATTTCCAGTTGCGGATTCAAACCCGCGTGAAGACACTCTTTTGGATTACCAGATGATAGGCTGGCGCGCCCGATGTGAAGTCCACGATAAGTTCACGACCGAAGACGTCGCCAATGTGTATAAACAATTTCCTGACGTCGTTATACTCGCACATCCGGAATGCAGTCCGGAAGTCATCGAATCCGTCGACTTTTGCGGCAGCACGTCAGCCATGATCAAATTCGTCGAAACATCCAATGCCCGCCGCTATCTCTTGTTGACGGAATGTTCGATGGGAGACAACATCGCCTCAGCAAATCCCGGAAAAGAAATGCTCCGCCTCTGCAGTGTCCGCTGTCCTCACATGAACGAGATTACACTCGAGGACACACTCCAGTCCCTCATCCGCATGCAACACGTCGTGGAAATTCCCGAGGAAATCAGGGTCAAGGCCTACAACGCCGTCCACCGAATGCTGTCCCTCAACTGACAGCCTAACGTCATGGGAGTGCAGTCTCGCCGCCCGCCAGAATCAGAATATCTTCAGGCTGATGTCCTCGTGATCGGGTGTGGAATCGCCGGGGGCATCACGGCTCTGGAGCTCGCCTCAAAGGG
The DNA here is from genome assembly GCA_041478155.1 of Bacteroidota bacterium. GTDB lineage: Bacteria > Bacteroidota > Ignavibacteria > UBA10030 > UBA10030 > JBGOVN01. The sequence goes on from JBGOVN010000048.1 coordinate 1,087, forward strand.
AGTTTCTGTTGTCCTTGTGACCCTCGCTGTAAGTCCTGAGCAGACCAACACATTTTACGCACAGGGAGGAGTTGTCGCAACCGGGGTCGAAGACTCGCGCAACCTTCTCGTGGAAGACATTATTCGGGCGGGCGCAGGACTCTCCGACCGGAAGGCAGTGGAGATTCTTGCGACAGAAGGTCCGCGACTCGTCGAGGAGATCCTCGTGGACCGCCTGCACGTCCCATTCGACAGGACGGATAATCAAGAGTTTTCGCGTGTCCTCGAAGCCGGCCATTCCATCAAACGGATCTTTCACTCCGCAGACGCCACGGGAGCCGCGATTGAAAAAGCGCTCCTCCGAGAATTAAACGCGTTTCCGAACGTCACACTCCTCCCCCAGCACACCGCTGTCGACTTGCTGACACCGGCGCATCACTCACTTCGTCATCAGGCAGTCTATGAGCCGCTTTCCTGCGTCGGCGCCTATCTATTGGACCAGACGACAGGGATGGTCATACGATGTTTAGCTAAAAGCACTGTTCTGGCAACCGGAGGCCTCGGGCAGATCTACCTTCGTACAACAAATTTCAGTGGCGCTCGCGGTGACGGACTCGCGATGTCGTACCGCGCCGGCGCCCGCACCATCAATTGCGAGTTCATTCAATTCCATCCCACCTCTTTTTTTCAAGAGGGTGCTCCCTGCTTCCTGATCAGCGAGACAACCAGGGGCGCTGGCGGAAAGCTCGTCCATGCCGATGGATCTACGTTTATGGAAAAGTATGACCCGCAATGGAAGGACCTAGCCCCACGAGATGTCGTCGCCAGAAGCATCCACAAGGAGATGCTTGAACGTAATGTGCCGAACGTCTACCTCGACCTTCGTTCCTATATTCCTGCGTCGGATATCAAAATCAAATTTCCGACTATCTCCGCACAATGCCTAAACTTTGGAATCGACATATCGAAGGATTTGATCCCCGTTGTGCCCGCAGCTCATTATTTTTGCGGAGGCGTCTGGGTGGATGAATGGGGACGTACGACCGTTCAAAGTCTTTATGCCGTCGGAGAGGTGTCGTGCACAGGCGTTCACGGCGCAAACAGGCTTGCAAGTACTTCGTTGCTCGAGGGGCTCGTGTGGGGAAAGCGCGCAGCCGAAAACATAATTACAACACTAGAGAAAAAAGCAGCTCCGCTCCTCGAAGACGTTCCACCTTGGAAGGGAACAGGATCTGAGACGCCGGACCCTGCCTTGCTTCAGCAAGATTTGACGTCAATAAAACATATCATGTGGAATTATGTAGGGCTTGTCCGAACGAGCCGGCGTCTTCAACGGGCGTTAAGGGAACTGAGACACTTGGAGTACGAGATAGAACGATTCTATCGCGCAGTGAAGTTGACGGACACCCTGGTCGGATTGAGGAATGCAGTTCGCGTTGCTCTCATTATAACGATTGCAGCGTGGGAAGATAAGGAAAGTATCGGCTGTCATTATCGAGTTGATTGAACCGTCAAGAATGTTTTCATTCTGCACAACAATACTTCTCCTATCCCCAGATATATTCCTAACGACTATTGCTGCTGAATAGCCGATAGATCATCGGCAACGCAAAGAACAAAAGAATGCTGGAGACAGAAAATCCTCCTATCACCGCAATGGCCAAAGGTTGTTGCATCTGCGCTCCAGCACCGATGCCAAGAGAAAGCGGCAGGAGCGCCAGGACTGCGGCAAGGGTGGTCATGAGAATCGGACGAACACGCAGGCGTGCGGCTTGAACCAGTGCGTCCTCCAGCGAGCGCCCTTCGGCCATTCCTCTTTTATGCTCGTGCATGACGAAAATGGCGTTTTCAGCGACGATGCCGATGATCATGATAACTCCAACCAGACTCGAGATATTCAGCGTCACTCCGGTTAGCCACAGCGCAAAGACGACACCGAAGAGGGACAGAACATTGACGAGAAAGATGGAAAGAGGGACGGCAAATTCCCCGAATTCGAACAAGAGCACCATGAAAACCAACAGGAACGCAACGAGTGTTACGATGAACAATCCCCGAAACGATTCTTGCTGGGTTTGATAAACTCCCCCGTATTCAACGGTTATGGTTTTCGGCAGTTGGAGCTTTGCTTTCAGCTCTGCTTTGATCTCCTCAATTGTACTCCCCAAATCCCGTCCTGAAATCCTGGCGCTAACTGCGACCACTTGCTGCAATCCGTCACGATGAATCTCAGCTTGTCCGACGGTTTTCTCGATCGTCGCGATGTTCCTCAGGGGCACGAGCACTCCGTTATTGTTCGTTAATTGCAGCCGTTCGATCTTGTCGACATCCGTTCGAAACGCATCGGGAAAACGGGTACGAATGGTTATCAACTTTTCCCCCTTCTGAACCTTGCTTTCGAGACTACCTCGCATGATGGTCTCGAGCTCCTCCCGAATATCTGAAGCATTGAATCCGGCGAGCGACGCTCTCAGGGGGTCGACGTTGACAACGAACGACGGACCGGAAATCACATTCCCGTTAAACGCATCAACGACACCAGGAACCGTGCTGATAATCTGGCGCACCTCCTCTGCTTTTTCGTGCAAGAGATGAGCATCCTCGCCGAACAGCTTTATCTCAACCGGGGATGGGTTATTCGTTAAGTCGCCGATAACATCCATCATCATTTGGCCGAATTCCACCCGAAGTCCTGGCTCCGTCGATTCGATGTTGTTCCGAACTTCAGTTATTATTTCGTCTATACCCCTCTTGCGGCCTTTCCTGAGTTTGACGAGGATATCGCCCCTATTGGGCTCGGTGAGAAAAAAACCAAGTTGTGTCCCCGTTCGCCTTGAGTACGAAACGACCTCTGGAATCGAGAGAAGCGTATGCTCAACTTTCATTAACATCCGGTTACTTTCTGCCGGCGAAGTTCCCGGTGGGGTATTATAATCGAGAACAAACGTACCTTCATCCATCTCAGGCATGAAGTCGGTCCCTAACTGTGTGTAGAGGACGAACGTTATGCCCATGAGCATAAGCCCGGCAGGAACGACGATCCAACGAAGATGCAGCAACCGGCGAAGAGTCCGTTCGTACCACAAACCGAGCGTCGACGGATTGTCTTCCATGGCGATTTCCTTCTCGATGTCGGATTCTCTCAAGACAAGCGATGCGAGGAGCGGCGCGAGAGTTATGGAGAACAGGAAGGAAATGAGCATCGCAAAGACCATCGTCGCGGAGAGCGATGCGAAGAACGCCCCTGTCACTCCTCCCAGAAATGCGAGCGGAATATGTATGACGATCGTGCTGGCGGTCGAGCCGATGATCGCCGGCATCAGTTCGTGAATTGACTCCGATGCCGTTGAGGTAAAGAGCGACAAGCTCGAAGTTCGTACTCCCGATTGGCGCTGCTTCTGCCTCGAGAACTGGGAGAAGATGTTTTCGATGATAACGATGGAGTCGTCGATGATGAGTCCGACTGCTGCGGCCGCACCTCCGAGAGTCATGATGTTAATGGTGAGTCCGACGGCGTACAGACAAAGGAAGGTGGTAGCCAGTGTCGCAGGTACGACGAGAAGAATGACGATGCTGACCCGCCAGCTTCGGAGAAAAACGAGCAGGACGAGCATTGCAAGGACAATTCCGGCCAGGATGCTGTCACGAGTGCTCAGGATTGAACTCCGGATGAAATCCCCCTGGTCGTAGAAGTTCTCAAATCGTACGTCTGCGGGGAGGCGCAGTTTCTTGAGCTCGGCGACTACGTCCTGTCCGATTTGAACTGTGCTTCCGGTCGGCTGCTTCACGACGTTGATCAGGACAGCATCCTGGCCGTGCGCAGTTGTCCGGATAAACCTGTCTGCGACGGACGGTTTCACGCTTGCAACATCCTGGACGCGAATCGGTACCTGACGTTGGACTCCTACGACGACGGATTGTATCTCCTCGGTCGAGACGAGCAATCCCGATACGAGAGAGAGATACAGTTGATAGTTGTTGTCGACAAGTCCGGACGATGTTACGACGTTCGTTTTTTCGATAGCACTCGCCACTTGACGTATATCCAGATGATACGCGGCAAGTTTCTCGGGATCGACAGTAACAAGAAACTCCCGCGTGTCCCCTCCTGTAATTTCAACGCGCCCAACCCCTCTGACGCGCAGCAATGCCGGGCGAATTTGGTAGAGCGCGATGTCACGCAATTCGACAAGCGATGACTTATTGGAGGTCAGGCTGTATCCAAGAATTGGAAATACCGAAACGGTCATCTGTTCCGATTGGATCGATGCGCTGGCAGGCAAAACGTTACGAATATTCCCAATACGACCTTGCAAAAGCTGGAGAGTCTGACGGACATCGCTTCCCCATTCGAGCCCGACTGAGATCTCTGTTGAACCGCGACTGGTAATAGAACGAATAGTGTTCACGCCAGGAATGGAACTGGCAACTTCTTCCAGCGGTTTTGTCACTTCCACCATCATCCGTTCGGAAGGTTCTTCCCCGTTATCGGCGAGAATGACGATCCGAGGAAACGTAACGTCCGGAAAGAGTGAAATGGGAAGATTGAGGGTTGCGGCCAGGCCTGAGATAACCAAAACGGCGATCGTAAAGAGAACGGCCTTCGTGTGGCGACGAACGTATCCGAACAGACTCATTGAGGATCCTGTCCGCCCACGACGACCTTCGTAGAATCGGAGAGAGCGTAGTTCCCTACGGTAATGACCAGCATGCCTTCTTTGAGCATACCGCTCTGCACTTCGACGGTGGAATCGGTTCTCACTCCGACAGCCACGGGGAGCTTGATAGCGATGGAATCAGCACTCATCAGCATTATCGAAAACGTATTGTTCTCATCGTCACGCAAGAGGGCTGATTTTGGCACGAACAATGTCCGCTTCCGCATACCTGCGATGATATCAGCCGAACCGGCCATGTCAGTCTGTAATAATGAACGGGCTGCGTCGGGAGAGGAATTGAAGAGAAGACGTACGGTGACGCTCTGACTCTGGGCGTCTGCACGCGGAAGAATGGCGCTGACTGATGCAGGAAATCTTCGGCTGCCGAGCGACTGAAACCTGACTTCAGCAGGCATACCGTTCTTCACACGCTGGACGTCGCGCAACGGTACCTCTGCAAAGAACGCAATGCTTGAAAGATCGACGACAGTCATAAGCTCGGCATTCTCCGTAACAAACTCTCCTTCGGCGACGCTTCGTGTGGAAACGACACCGCCGAACTTGATCGTCACGGAGGCCGTGCTTTGTGACGCACGGGCAAGTTGAAGAGTCCGTATGGCCTCCCGGGTTTGTTCAGCGGTCGCAGCAGACTTGACGAGGGCTTCGGCACCTGCGATCGCCGCCTGCGATTCTTTTGTCAGAATCACTGCAACGACATCTCCGGCGTTCACGGATGAGCCTTCAAGCACTTTCATTGATAAGATCCTGCCCGCAACAGGACTAAAGACTTTTTCCCTCCTCACTGCATCGGTATGGCCGGTAGCCGGAACGGTCACGAGGGCGACTCCTAACGTCACCGGACAGACCCTCACAGCGACGATTGCCTTTACCTCGGCTCTGTTCTCCCCGTCTTCATCCTTCTGTTTTCGTCCGCACCCTTGGACTGTAAGAACGATAATACACGCATAGATTGAGATCCGACTATTAGATTTTATCATGGAGTACTCTGTTTCATAATAATCTTGTAGAAGAAAAGTCTAAATAGACTCCATCTTCCCGGGATATCACTGTGAGATGGAGCCCATCTCTCTCTTCCCCTTATTTTCCAGTGAGTAGTTGATCAATTCTTGCAGTAAAGCTTTGAATATCGGCCTTGGCTTGAAGCTCGCCGAGTCTTGTCTCCGTCAAAAGCTGCTGGGCTGTGAGGACTTCAATCGAAAGGCTTCCGCCGGCGGCGAATTTTGATTTCGTCAGAAGGAAATTATCCTCCGCATCTTTCA
>JBGOVN010000175.1:0-4021 GCA_041478155.1 Bacteroidota bacterium
GCATGAACCGAGGAGTAATCGGCCGCGATGTCGATGGGGCCGTCGAAGTTCTCGACCGACACTGTCGAGCTCTTCGCTTCGAGCGCAAGGTTGCCGCTGCAATGTTCGAGTGAAGTCTTGCCGTAGTCATTTCGGACTTTTCCGACGACAGCACAGTTCTTCAGGCTTAGTGTATTGCTCTGCCCCGATAGCTCCAAAGCTCCGTTCATACCTTCGAGAGAATACTTTCCGTATCGCAAATCAGAGGTAAGCGGGCTGGAGCGGGGAATGCAAATCTCGCCATCGATGTCCTGGCTGTTATAGGTCACGAAGTTGAGACGAAGAATGTTCTTCCACGAAAAACCGGAGTGGTCCATCACCGGCTCCTTGAAGGTGACTACCATTTTTCCGTTCACGACTTCTTGCGAAACATCCACTCCCTCGAGGTCCTGTTGTTCGTGTTCTTCGTTGGATGACGAATAGACGATTTTGATCCTGACAGAGACTTCTTGTTTATCCCAGGACTTGATTTCGAGCTTCGACCTGAAGAAGCCGCGAAGTTCGATCGCTTGAGAATTCTGCGTCGCAAAATGGCGCTCGATCTCTTTCACTTTTTCGGCACCGGGCATCGCAACAGCCGTGAGTAGTGCTAACAGGATAATCTTCATAGTTCTATTTCTCCTCGTTCTATCATTTCCTGCAAGAGCTTGAGCTTTTGCGCGTACAATTGGCGAAGCAGCTCGTGCTTGAGCGGTGAAAGATCCTTCGAATTCGTCCCTTCCTTCAATTCGACGATCGCAACATCGAAAGACCGTAGCTGGTCCCGGCGCGCTGAGGCAAGACCGGCTTGGGCAGTTGTTTTGCTCGATTGAGACTCCGTAAGGGCGACCTGCTCGAATTCTCTGATCGCGGATTGATACGCCTGGTCGAATCTGATGGTCTGGGGTCGGGTCAGCTCGATTGCATTTCTCGCGGTTGTATAGACGCCGACTGCGGCGAACACAAGGACGATCGCTGCTGCCATTCCGAAAACAAAGCTGCGTCGTTCCAATCCAAAGAATCCCGGCTGACGGCCTGGGAAAACAGATCGCTCGATCGCACTCCACATTGAATGCTTCATCGTACTCGATGGATAGTCACGCTTGCTGTAAAAACTCTCAGGTTCTGTCATAGGCTATCTCCCTTTTTCTTTCCATTGTTCCTGAAGCCACTGCTTTGTCCTGCTCAGAATCGTTCTCGACGTACTTTCCTTTACATTCAACATCCCTGCTATTTCAGCATGCGTGTACCCTTCCACCTCATACAGAATGAACACCAATCGTTGTGCATCGCTAAGCTCCTCCAACAAGCTTCTTATCGTTTCGTCCCATTCGAACTGATCCCCTTCGTCCGAAGCGCACTCGGCGATTCCCTCCATTCCTTCAAATGACACGATCGTCGAGCGCCGTTGGTCCATCCGCATTTCGTTCAATGCGATTTGAAAAAGCCAGGTCGAGAATTTCGATTTGCCCTGGAATTGGCCTATACGCTCGAATGCTTTGATGAAAGCGCGTTGGACCCATTCTTCAACGAGAGAGTCTGCACTGGAAAATTGTTTCAGGAAGCGGAACAACGGCGTGACGTGAGCGTCGTACAACGCCTTGAATGCTCTTTGACTACCGAGCTTCGCTTGCCCGACCCACACAGTCTCGTCTGCGGCGCGGCGTGGAATGTCCATTCAATACATGAGATGATCGGTACGGGGGAAACGCTACACGGTGCAGATGAATGTAGGGAGGTCGTGGCCACAAAAGCAAAAAGCCCGGCAGGGGCCGGGCTGAAGGATAATGATTTCGCGGGGTCTCACCTAGTAGAGAGCGCCAAAATTGAGCGTGATATAGAATCCGCCGAATTCCTTCACAGTTGCGCCTTCCAACACTTCGATACCCTGAGGGAAGGGAACGAAATAGTATCGGAAGCTGACGCCGGAGAGCGATCCTTTATCCAGTCCAAAATAGGCTCCTCCTCCGATGTACGCGCCAACCGTATAGTGCGCCTTCCCGTACTTCAGACTGCTGAAGAAGTCGATCTGGTCTGTTGTTGAGAGTGTGCCGCCGCCCGGGACATCAACCTGATGCACTTCGGCATAGGGGGAAACGAAAATCATGGAAGGACCGCCGCCGACTGATATGTAGGGTCTGAAATTGTCGACGATATCGTCTTTGAACAATCTCAACTGGATACCGGCGGTCAGAGGGAAGAGGAGAAGACGATTCTTCTTACCCGGTACAAACGATGTTCCGTAGTACGTGAACTGTTCGACTTCGGCATCGTCCTTCACGTCGGAGATTGCAAAACTCAACAGCATCGAAAGGTCGTCCGTGTATTCATGGCGATAGAATGCGCCCGCGCCAAAACCGTTGTTCGAAATTAAAAGGTCGAGGCCCCAGGCATCGACGAGTGGTTGGAAGTTCGACTTCTTGATAAAGTCCGGGTTTGATGGCTTAAAGATCATGGTCGTATCGGTCCTCAGCGGCGACTGGCTGAACGACGATTGCGAAAGTAACTGTAGAACGAACAGGATCGCGAACACACGCGGCAGAACTTTCATGGTATGCTCCCTAAGTTTATCTCTCTCCCTTCATAAACATCAACTACGACAATATAATTCCCCCAGCCCTGAAAGGCAAGGATCATACGACTGCGAAGATCCCGAACTTGAGGTACTCGGTTTCGGGCATTGAGAGTATGACCGGGTGGTCGGGCGCGGCCCCCGAGAATTCCAGCATTCGAACGGACCGTCGGGCGTGGGCAGAACTTTCCGCGATAACTGAAAAGAATGATTCCTTGGTGATATGGTGCGAACACGAAGCAGACATCAGGATTCCACCCGGATTGAGGAGTTGCAGCGCAAGCGTGTTGATCTCTTTATAGCCCCGAAGGGCTGTGGCAACATTCTTCTTGTTCCTGGTGAATGACGGAGGGTCGAGGATTACAAGGTCGAAACGCTCTTGACCGGCCGCCAAAGTCTTCAAACGTTCGAACACATCGTCCACCTGAATTTCGACATTGTCGAGGCCGTTAAGTTTAACATTTCGCATCGCCTGAGCGACGGCATGTTCCGAGCTGTCGATCCCAAGGACCCGTTGAGCACCTGCGAGTGCGGCATTGAGCGCGAAGCCCCCTTCGTTGCTGAAACAGTCCAGGACGGATGCATTCTTTGAAAAGCGGCGGACTGCATTCCGGTTTTCACGCTGGTCGAGAAAGAAACCTGTCTTTTGACCGTTCAGAAGGTCGACGGTGTATCGGACTCCGTTTTCATCGATGACGCTCTCCTCAAGCGAACCACGCATGATTCCCTTCTTGAGGGGGAGGCCTTCCAGCGAACGTGTTGCAGCGTCGTTGCGTTCGACGATGCCACGAGGGTGGAAGAGCGACTCCACGATATCGCACATGACAGGAAGCCGGAGGTCAATGCCGAACGAGAGTGTTTGGATCACAAAATAATCGTTATATTTGTCGATGATGAGGCCCGGAAGAAAATCGCTCTCGCCGTGAACGATGCGATAACTCGACGCATTGGGATAGATTCGTTGCCGGAGTTGCGCAGCTTGTTCGACCCGCTTCGTAAAGAATTCCGAGGAGATTTCTTCGCGACCGCGCGTGAGCAGACGGAAGGCAATAAGCGAATTTGGGTTGTAGAATCCCATGCCGAGGAAGCGTCCATCGGACCGGAGAATCTCGACAACATCTCCAGCCTGCGGATCCCCGAGAATAGTCCGAATTTCATTGCTGAAGATCCATTGGTGTCCCGAATTGAGGCGATGCTCTTCATTTTTTCGCAGTAGGATCTGTTTATTCATACTATCATAGTAGAGAGAAATGAAGGGAATATCAAGGAACGTTGATCTGACTCATACTCCATTCAAGAGACTCTTCGCATCTTTGGGACGAAGCGTCGTGGATTATTCCCGATCAAGATGACGTGGGCATGAGCCAAAGCAGGAAAAATATCGTGCGAGCGTTCTGGTTTTCATTATTTGTTGCCATGGCAGGCTGCGCC
>JBGOVN010000112.1:0-5175 GCA_041478155.1 Bacteroidota bacterium
CGACATTCAGCGGCGTCACGCCGGTCGACGTCTGGGGTAAGCTCAATTCGGATCCGGACAAACCGTTGTTTAGCCGTGCCACCATGACGCGTTATCCTCCCGGGTCGACTTTCAAGATGTTGCTCGCGGCAGCTGCCCTGCAGGAGGGAATTATCGACGAGCACTATCGTATTACGTGCACAGGAGGATTCCGATTCGGCAATCGCGTCTTTAAAGATACTCACGTGCACGGTTCGACAAATGTCGTCGAAGCAATTCAAAGATCCTGCAACGTGTTCTTCTACCAATTGATTCTGAAAGTCGGTTTTGATAAGTGGGTTGAGTATTGTCGAAAATTTGGATTCGGACAGCCGACGGGCATCGACATCGGCGAGGAAAATGTGGGACTGATTCCCACGCCGGATTACTATGACCGTGTATATGGAAAGGGGAAATGGACGCTGGGTAATCTCGTGAGTCTGGCGATCGGCCAGGGAGAAATCGGCGTTTCACCTCTCCAGATGGCAAAGTACACAGCCGCACTGGCAAACGGCGGCACGCTTCTACAGCCCCATTCTGTGAATCTGATCCGCAACAAGCGCACGAACCGGATGGACCAAATCGATTTCGGTACCACACCGTTGGGGATAGACCCACATGCGATGGACTTGATACGTGAAGGAATGAAACGATGCGTTGAGTCCCCAGGGGGGACGGGTGGACTTGCCCGTATTCCCGGCGTCGTCTCGGCGGGCAAGACCGGCACGGCCCAGAACCCGCACGGAGAAGACCACTCGTGGTATATCGGATTTGCACCCTTCGACCATCCGAAAATCGCAATTGCAGTTCTCGTTGAGAACGCGGGTTTTGGCGGAACGCGAGCTGCACCGGTTGCCGGTTTGGTTATAGAAAAATATCTCTTTGGCAAAGTACAGCGAAATATTTATATCCCCGAGGCTACCCGAAAGACAAACCCGGATTCCAGCAGTACGCCACCGAAAAGAGTTGGCGCCGTCCCATAAGGTTCGTTCTCATGCTTAGCTATTTGAAAGAATATTTCGACTTAAAGATATTTTTGATCGTTCTGGCCCTCGTTGGCATCGGGCTGTTGTCGATCTACAGTGCGACGTTCGACGTTAACAGCGGGTCAAATTTCCATCGGCAAGCCCTTTGGGCTGGCGTCGGATTTTTCGCGATGGTCGTTGCCGCTCTGACACCTCAAAAAACCCTGCAGCGGTTTTCGATCCCTGCCTATTTTTTCATTCTCTGTATCCTCGCAGTCGTCCTCGTTGTAGGCATTACAGTCAAAGGGTCGAGGAGCTGGTTTTCAATCAGCGGGCTCTCTTTGGGTAAGATGGGAGGTCAACCATCCGAGTTCGCTAAAGTGTTTACCGTGCTCGCATTCTCAGCCTATCTGGCAAAGCCGATGGTTTCTATTGGTAAAATCAAAAACCTTATTGTCGGTCTGGCAATTTTTGCCCTTCCAATGGCTCTCATACTCGCGGAGCCGGATCTCGGAACGACGATCGTATTCTTTGCGACACTTCTTCCGCTTCTCTACTGGGCAGGGGCATCAAATTTCATTTTGATCGCCATCATTGTCCCTCTCCTTGTTGCTGCGGGGGCGTTGTTCGGCACGGCGCAATTTCTGGTCGCGGCGGTCGCAGGCGCTGCTCTTTTGTACTACTTCCGCGAGAACCGCTTCGCTGCCGCTGTTGCATTCGGCATCACCCTCGCCGTCGGACTGTCGGTACAGATAGTGTACGAACGGATGGCGCCGCACCAACAACGACGGATTACTACATTCCTCAACCCTGACGGCGATCCCCTGGGAGCCGGTTACAACGTCCTGCAGGCGAAAATCGCCATAGGCTCCGGCGGACTGATCGGCAAGGGCTTCCTGCACGGCACACAAACGCAGTTGAACTACATTCCCGAGCAATGGACTGATTTCATATTCTGTGTACCGGGAGAGGAATTTGGCTTTCTGGGCGCGTCGGTCGTGTTGATTTTGTTCGCTTGGCTGCTGTTGCACGGTGTTACTATTGCGGGACAGGCAAAGAATCGGTTCGGCAGTCTTGCAGCCATAGGCATTACCGGACTATTCGCAACCCATGTGCTTGTGAACGTCGGTATGTGCATGGGGCTCATGCCCGTGATCGGCATTCCTCTTCCCTTCCTCAGTTACGGAGGTTCCGCACTGGTGGCCAACATGATGATGGCGGGCCTGCTTATGAATTTCTACGCAAGCCGGAAAGAGTATTGAAATCCTCGCCTTCGTAGCTCCGTAGACACTTTTTCCAATACGCTATGAGCCGCAGCCAGACTTTTATGATATTTTTTTCCGTCCTCCTTTCCGTTTTTGGGTTACTGCAAGTGTATCTCGTTCTTTCGTATAGGAGTTGGGTTCGACGCGCATTTGCGCCCGAATACTTTCGAGACAGATGGAAATCCGGGGTTTGGGTGCTCATCGCGGGCAACGTTCTTTTTCTTCTTTCATTTGCTTCACGAGGTTTCGGGTGGTACTCGATTCCCGCCATACGGTACGGCATCATTTACCCTGCCGGATTCTTTTTTTCTTCCATCATTCTCGCATTCGTCATCACGTTTCTCAAAGATGTCGTCCGATTGCCGGTAATCGCCGTGCGACATGCTGTCGAGATACTGCGAAGACTCGGCAATGTTGATTCGACCACTACCGGTGGTCTGCCTGAAATCCCCGACGAGGGACGTCGACGCTTCTTGAGAATCGCTGGTGTGACAACGATAGCGACGTACGTCGGAATGCCCGTCCTGGCCTCAATTGTAAGCGCCCGTGACTACAAGGTCAATCGAATCCCCCTGTATTTCAAAAACCTTCCGACAGGCCTCCAGGGCCTGACCATTGCGCAGCTGAGCGACCTGCACGCCGGCGTCTACATGTCAACAGAACATCTACTGGAAATTTTTGAGATTACAAATTCCCTCCATCCGCTCCTAACAGTCGTCACCGGTGATTTCGTCGACTCGAACGACGACGAAATTCGGGCGGTCTATGATACCATCCCCACGTTGAAAGCCGATTACGGTGTATGGGGATGCTTGGGAAATCACGACCACTTCGCCACGGCGGAGAAAGTAAACGCGGCGATGGTCGAGCGAAAGATCATCATGCTCAACAACGAGCACAGGACGTTGGCAGTGAACGGCGAGGAGATCGACTTCATCGGTGTCGATGATTTCGGCGGAGGGAAAAGAAATTTCGCCAGGCCAGAGCTTGCATTCGACGGACTCCGAAAGGACTCATTTAAGATCCTCTTAACCCACCGCCCCGATTTCTTCGATGTGGCGCGGAAGGCGAACATCGACCTGAGCCTTGCCGGGCACACGCACGGCGGACAAGTCGGCTTCGACATCGGGCCAATCAAACTCAACCCTGTCTATCTGGTCCACAAGTATCCAATGGGTCTTTTCGTGGAAGAGGAAGAGCAACTGTACGTCAACGTTGGTGTCGGGATGGTTGGCGCGGCAATCCGACTCGTTCGTCCGGAGGTCAGTCTCTTTACTCTGAACAAGGCTTAGTCTCTTGCACGTTTCGATTGTTCGAGCTTAACTCATTCCGATTGATACTTAATCCTCTTTTCTGTATCATCATGAAGTTCTTCAAGCTCTCGCGATCTGGTTCCCGGCTCCGTGCGCATTATTTCGCTGCACCAATATCCCCCGACAAACAACCGACCGGTTCGACCTTTCTCGATTCGAAAGGTCTGAATACACTACTATGACTCAGGACTCACGATGATACTTTCGGACAGCCAGATTCTCCGTGAAATGAAACGCGGCACCATCGTCATCCGGCCGTTCGATCGAAGATTTGTCGGCTCGAATAGCTACGATGTCCATCTGGGGGAATGGCTGGCAATGTATAAGGAGGAAATCCTCGATTGCCGAAAGCATAACAAGGTTCATTACTTCAAAATACCTGCGGAAGGACTGATCCTTGTCCCGAGTAAGCTCTACCTGGGTGTAACGCAGGAGTACACCGAAACGCACGCACACGTCCCGTTTCTCGAAGGCAAGAGCAGCATCGGCCGGCTGGGTATTGACATCCACGCAACGGCGGGAAAGGGGGACATCGGATTCTGTAACACCTGGACGCTGGAAATCTCCGTACGTCAACCCGTGCGTATCTACGCGGGGATGCCTATCGGACAGTTGATCTATTTCGACGTATCGGGTGAGGTTGAAGTTCTTTATTCCAATAAAAAGGGGGCGAAATACAATAAGCGCACGAAAAGGCCTGTCGAATCGATGATGTGGAAGAATTTTAAGAAATAGGGTTGATGAGCTTTCAAGATAGAGTTCGAAAAATTCAATTCCGGTCGGAGTCTCTTCTTTGCGTCGGTCTCGATATCGACCCTCGTGAAATTCCGGTGAGCCTTCGCGCAACACAGAATCCCACACTAGAATTCGCAAAACAGATTATCGACGCGACTGCCGATTTGGTCTGTGCTTACAAGATCAACATTGCATTCTTTGAAGCCGAGGGGGCGGAGGGGTGGAACAATCTTGAAGCACTCTCCAGGCTCATACCGCCCAACCTCCTCAAAATTGGCGATGCAAAGCGGGGAGATATCGGAAATACTTCAGAACGGTACGCACGCGCCTTTTTTGACAAACTGAATTTTAATGCGGTGACAGTAAATCCGTACATGGGATATGATTCCGTGGAACCGTTCCTCAAGGACAACGAACGTGGGGCGTTTATCCTCGCACTGACATCGAACGCCGGGTCGAGGGATTTTCAACGCCTGAAGGTTGGGAAAAAACCGTTGTATGAAAAAGTTGTGAACGCGGCCTCGCGTTGGAACTCCAACAAGAACGTAGGGCTGGTCGTCGGGGCCACGCATGCAAGAGAACTTGGAGCCATCCGAAAGCTTGTTCCTATGATGCCAATTTTAATCCCCGGTGTTGGAAAACAAGGGGGTGACCTTCGGTCGGCCGTACGGTACGGATGCACAAAAAGCGGCGACCTCGCGATCATCAACGCGAGCCGGAGCGTACTCTACGCATCCAGCGGCAAGGATTTCGCAGAAGCGAGCCGACGTGAATCGTTGAGGTTACGAGATGCAATCAATAATTTTCGAGAAGAGTTTTTTTTGAAACCAACAAAAATGACCGATTGATGGAACCCGGATAGAAATCGTCTCGCCTCCC
>JBGOVN010000243.1:0-3359 GCA_041478155.1 Bacteroidota bacterium
CCAAACACGAGCCAGATGCCGAAGATGAAATAGACGATGTTCGCGGCAATTCCCGCCGTGCAGCCGAACGACCGAAAGAGCAACAGTTCCCAGCGCGCGAGCGGCTTACTCAGAAAGAGTTCGGCAGTCCCCTTTTCCAGAAACTCGGGTATCATTCCCGCCATACCAAAAATCCCGAACAACAGAATCCAAAAGGCAGATTGTCGTTCGAGAATTGTGAAAACCATGTCGATTACGTTAAGACTCTGATTCGCGTGAATAAAGAATGGAGCTCCGAACATCGTTACCTGCTGAGGGTTGTCCGGAGACCGGGCGATCCCGAGCACGAAAAACAATATGATCATGTTGCCGGCGATGAAGTATGCGAGAAGTGTACCTTTCCGGATAGCTTCGCCGAACGTGAATCGAAACATTCCCCAGCGTCTCATCTGTGCACCTCGGCGTCTGCCTCGGATTGAATCAGTTTGATGAACGAATCTTCGAGTGTCGCCTTTTGTGGTGTCATTCCTTCTATAGTAATTCCCTCGGTCCGCAACACGTCGATGAAGCTGTTCAGGTCGGACTTATGGCGCACAGTCAGTACGAGTATATTTCCTTTCCCTTCGATTGAGGAAGATACGCCTCTCATGCGGACCAGGAATTCATCCGTAATCGGGGGTGCCACCTGAATCTCGTACTTGAGTTGTGTCGTTGTTAGTTCGGGAATTGTTCCCATCTTGAGGACGCCGCCTTTGTTTAAGACCGCTGCACGATCGCAAATCATCTCGACTTCGGAAAGGAGATGGGAGTTGAGGAAGATCGTCTTCCCTTCATTCTTCAATTCGATCAACATGTCTCGTATTTCCTTCCGTCCCAGAGGGTCAACGCCGTCTGTCGGTTCATCGAGAAACAAGACTTGAGGGTCGTTGAGCAACGCTTGTGCCAAGCCGAGCCGTTGCAGCATCCCCTTCGAGTACTTCCTGATTTTTACTTTCCTCCACTCGCTTAGTCCCACGCGTTGAAGCAGCGACTCGGCCTTCTCTTTGAGTATTGATTCCTTCAATCCGTTCAACCTGCCAAAGAAAAGAAGCGTATCGAGTCCTGTCAGGAATATGGGATATCGATGGTTCTCGGGGAGATAACCGCAGCGCTCCCTGACGGCTTTATCCGTGATAGGCATGTCAAGAATTGTAGCATCGCCGGAAGTTGGATGTACGATTGAGAGTAGGATCTTGACGAGTGTTGTCTTACCCGCGCCGTTCGGTCCCAGGAGGCCGAAGATCTCGCCAGCGCTCACGGTGAGCGATACCTCCTTCAAGGCAGCGACTGTTCGTTTTCGAAAGACGCCGGATTTGTACGTTTTCGATATACTGTTGATTTGGACGACTTGCATTACGTTTAAATTAGACAAAAATGTTTGCAGGTCAAAAGGGGGTCGAAATTGTCCCTATTTTTCTTGCTTCAAAGCCACTGGATTCGTATATTTATGTCAGAAGAGTCTGACAGACTCCTTTTTTTTCATCTGATATAAGACTCAAAGGGTCGTATATATGTTTCAGCTTTCCAAGAAGGTCGAATATGGTTTGATTGCCTTGAGGCATATGGCGATGAGTCCTCTCGGCCGTGTTTTCACAGCGAAGGAGCTGGCCCACGAATACGACATTCCATACGAGCTTCTCGCGAAGGTGTTGCAGCGACTGGCAAGGTCTCGAGTCGTAAGCTCGATGCAGGGAGTTCGTGGCGGCTACCTGCTTGCCTCGAAACCGCACGAAATGTCCGTCGCCAGAATAATCCGTATCATTGAACAGGAGCGGCCCATGATCGCGGAGTGTTATGTCGACGGGCCCGACAGTTGCTCCATCTTTGACGTCTGCACGATTCGCAAACCGCTCGGCAAAATCCAACGCAACCTCAACGTCCTGTTTGACAAGATGACGATTCAGGAAATCATCTAACCCGAGGATATGAAAAGTATGCCGACCCCCGACGAACAACTCAAGCTCTTCAGCGATAACCAAAAAGAGTTTCTAAAATTTTTGAAGTCGAAGTTCACGTTGATTCATTTGTCGAACCTCTTCTTCCGCGACCTTCATTTTGGAGTGATGGCGTATCTCGATACGAACAACGTGAAGCTCGGTTACCTCGAGTCCGAATCGCTTGCGCGATCCGTTGCCTCTGCGTTTGAGCAGGCGAAGATATTCAAGAAGATTGACGCCAACACGTGGGTTTTGAACTATCCGGAGTTTAAGCTCACTCCGGCCAAGCCGGCTGCTCCGGCAAGACCGGCAGGCACTGCAGCACCCAGACCTGCTGTCGCGCCCGTGGCGAGGCCTGCGATGGCCTCGGTCCCGAAACCGGCAACGAGTCCGGCTGCGACGGTCGCCGCTGTACCGGGGCCGGCAACAAGTACGGCGGTGTCGGTTGCCCCTGTCGCGAGACCGGCGCCGGCACCTGGATCAACACCCGTGCAATCCGACGGCGAAGCGCCGAAGAACTAAGACGACGGATCCGTGGTTATGATCCGTGAACGATGAAGTCAAAAATGCTAGACTGTTAATGAGAGCTCGATGAGCACAGAAACCAACACTATAGAACAACTGGCGAATCAGGAATACAAGTGGGGATTCGTCACGGACGTGGAGTCGGACCAGGCCCCGAGGGGATTGACCGAGGATACGATTCACTTTATCTCGTTGAAGAAGGGGGAGCCGGAATGGCTTCTCGCGTGGCGCCTCAAAGCCTACCGCCACTGGCTGACAATGAAGGAGCCCTCGTGGGCGAATGTCCACTATCCGAAAATCGACTATCAAAACATCGTTTACTACTCCGCCCCGAAGCAGAAGAAAAAACTGAACAGTCTCGATGAAGTCGACCCCGAGTTACGCAAGACGTACGAAAAGCTCGGAATATCGCTTCGTGAACAAGAACGGCTCTCGGGAGTCGCCGTCGACGCAGTGTTCGACAGCGTTTCCGTCGCCACCACCTTCAAGGAAAAACTCAGCGAACTCGGGATTATCTTTTGTTCCTTCTCCGAAGCAGTCCGAGAACATCCTGAACTCGTGAAAAAGTATCTCGGCTCCGTCGTGCCGTATAACGACAACTTCTTTGCGACGCTGAACTCAGCCGTCTTCAGCGACGGCTCCTTCTGCTATATACCGAAGGGCGTTCGCTGTCCGATGGAACTCTCGACCTACTTCCGCATCAACGCTGCGGACACGGGACAGTTCGAGCGGACACTCATCGTGGCCGAAGAGGGGGCGTATGTAAGTTATCTCGAAGGTTGCACGGCGCCCATGCGCGACACGAATCAACTGCACGCGGCGGTCGTCGAACTTGTTGCTGTTGGCGATAACGCGCGTATCAAGTACTCGACGGTTCAC
>JBGOVN010000228.1:0-3523 GCA_041478155.1 Bacteroidota bacterium
AGGAGTTTCAGTATGGTCTAAGACGGTCTCCATCATCCTGGCAATGCTCTGGGCTCTCCCGTTTCAGGAATTGTGTGTCGGTAGTACAGATCCAACAAGTTTCGGTATATCAAGATTCCCGGAAGGTCTGGCGACAAATTGTTCTTGATTGGCCCTACTTCTTTTCGTGCTTATACAAATAGGCCAAATCGACAAGACGGCTCTCTTTTTCCCCGGTGTTCACCGCGAACCTTCCACCGCTCCAAATTCCCGCACCGCCGAACTCCCCCTTTTTGTTGAGGGCGTAGAAGTTGACACCAAACTTTGGCCGCTTGTTCTCATCGAGCAAACGAGCTTCTCTTGTCTGATGGACGATTCGTTCGCATGCTGACAAGCAAGCTTGTTCAGGCGTCTTCCCCTGACGCATCCATTCCACAATCATTACACTGCTGCATGCGAGGAGGTTTGCTTCTCCCCTTCCCGTCGACCCTGCCGCTCCGACTTCGTTGTCGACATACAGACCGGCTCCGAGGATCGGCGAGTCTCCGACCCTTCCCGGAATCTTATACGCCAGGCCGCTCGTCGTCGTGCATCCTGAAATGTTTCCCCGCAGGTCAATTGCGTCGCAATTTATAGTTCCATGGTTCCGCAGAGCCGACTTCATTCCCTCCCCTATATCTTTACTTTCAATCGTATGCGGTGGGAGCCAATCATCCTCCGTGCTTAGATTTTCCCTCCACTTCAGCCAGGCTTCCCTCGACTCCTCTGTCAGAAGATTTTCCTCCTTGAATCCGTGTGCCTTCGCAAACCGGAGCGCGCCATCTCCGACGATCAATACGTGGTCAGATCGTTCCATGACTATCTTTGCCACTTGCGCAGGGTTCTTGATATTCCGCAACGACGCCACTGCGCCACCGCGGCCGCTTGGGCCATGCATGACAGACGAATCGAGTTCTACGACTCCCTCTTCGTTCGGTAATCCGCCATATCCTACACTGTTGTCGTTGGGGTCATCCTCCACAATAGTCACACCAGCGACAACTGCGTCAAGAGCATCCGAACCCTTCTGAATAAGCTCCATTGCGTGGGCGGTCGCCTTCAATCCGTTCGCGCTCGAAATGACGATCGGCTTGACTGCCTGGAGCGGGGCGGCATTAAGTTTCGCCAACGGCGATAAAACAGGTGCGAGCACGTCGCCCAACATTGCGGTTAATCCGGCCACGCTGGCGGATCGTAAGAAATCTCTTCGCTTGAATGAACTACCCATGGAGTTTCTCCATTTTATTAATGAAGCGTGAGCGTCGTGGTATTCCGTTGTTACAGTACGAGAAGGTAAGAATTATTATTCGAATATTCATCGCAGCGGCTATCCGAAGACGGCATACCGGATCTTTATTCTCCACATGCTCCGGTGAACACTTGGCTGATTTGTTGATTTCAAACGTGAGTGCCTTTCTCCAGGAAGTGTCGGAGCGTTCTTGTGAACCCGGATCAATCATGGGATGGAGCGATTCCTGGAGGGCCGTCGAGGTCGGGAATGGTTGCCCGCGAACGAAGTCTGGAGAAACTGTTTAAGGGCATCAAACGAATAGAATATTTGTGTGGTGCAGCCCAAAACCCAACCTGGAATAGTTGCCAGGTCAAATGTCGTTACAAGATACACAGGCTTGCGAAAAAAACGGGCAAGCGTGAGTTCCCCTTTCGTACCGGCCCCTTGTTGAGCTGCTGCATCCCAATAACAGACGACGTAATCTGCATTTTCTGCTATTTCCCTGGAATCAAGGTCGACGATGCGTTTAAGTACTTGCGTGTAGGTTGTGATGTCGATTGATTTCAGTCTGCGGATATTTCTTTTTGGAATCGTCCGGGCAAGAAGTTTTTCACTCTGGGTGTTGGGGTTGAACACGGTGTGTCCGAGAACCTTCCGCATCCACCCTTCCAGCTCTTTACGCCACTGCATTCCTTCTTCCTTTGCGTACTCCATACCGCCCGAGAGGTAGGCGCGGATTCGTCTAGCCTTCATAAGCCATCCGCAGGAATGACGCCGTGTGGAGAAGCTCAACCTCGAGTCCCTCCATCGCAAGACCGTGTTGAATCTGAATAAGACACCCGGGATTACCCGTAACGATGATATCAGGCCTGATCGATTTTATTTTTTCGATTTTGCGCTGGAGCAGCTTCATTGAATCGTCATATCGTACGATGTTGTAAATTCCAGCGCTACCGCAACACCAGGTGGACTCGGGCAGCTCGATGAACTCGATCCCCGGTATCGAACGCAGAAGTTCCCTCGGTTGCCGGCTAATCTTCTGCGAATGGACCAGGTGACACGCATCGTGGTACGTTACACGTTTACCCTCGAATGGTGAATTCGGACGCGCTGGCACTTCCAGCGGACGAATTCCGGTCTCGGTAAGGAACTCAGTGATGTCCTTTACCTTGGCGCAAACAGCCTTGGCTCGATCTGCAAGCGGATCGTCGTCATCGAAGAGGTGGCCGTACTCCTTCATGAACGCCCCGCAACCGGCAGAGTTCATGACGATGAAGTCTACTTTTTCTGCGTCGAATACGCCGATCAACGTGCGCGCCATCTCACGAGCAGTAGACCGGTCTCCGTTATGGGCCTGAAGAGAACCGCAACAACCCTGTGTTTTCGGAACAACGACTTCGCAGCCCTGTTGAAGCAGAAGCTTCGCCGTATCGACATTGACGTCTGCAAATGCCACATCCATGAGGCATCCGGTCAAGAGGCCGACCCGAAACCGCGGCTTTCCTTCGGGCTTCATCGTTTCGGCGAGCTGGTCGGAGGAAAACTGTTTCGAGACGCGAGGGGCGAGGGGTTGAATGTCATGAAGCCGAGGCCAGATGAACTTGAGCAATCCTGTTTTCTGGACGAACCGCTGCAACCCTGAGTTTTGATACAGCCTCAGGACTCTTGCGAGGGCCTTCAGTCGTCGATGGTCGATGAAGACCCATCGCAGGACGACCTTCTTCACGACTCTGGAAAGAGTACTCTCGTGTTCACTTTCGAAGATTTGTGCGCGTGCCGACTCCACGAGCGACCCGTACTGCACGCCGGCGGGACACGCCGTTTCACACGCCTGGCAATCAAGACAGAAATTCATTTCATCGACGAAACCTTCTGTCATCGCCATCTCCCCTTCTGCCACCGCCTTGATCAAGCGGATGCGGCCCCGTGGAGAAGATTTTTCGAGCCCTGTAAGCGCGTAGGTAGGACAATGTGGTAAGCACAAACCGCAGTGCATGCAGTTTGCGATCACATCAGCGTCGGGGATGTCGACTCCGTGAAATGCTGATTGCGTCGGAGCGCTCATGCGATTATCGAAACTTTCGAAACGGAAGGACGAGAATCAGGCCGGTGACGAATCCTCCCACGTGTGCCCACCACGCAACGCCTCCCATCCCTGCGGTCTGATAGCCGAGCGAAACGAGTCCGTTGAAAAATTGGAGGACGAACCACATGCCGAGAACGACGACCGCAGGGAGTTCAGCCACCTGGATAAAAGCAAAAATTGGAATAAGG
>JBGOVN010000080.1:0-5718 GCA_041478155.1 Bacteroidota bacterium
CTTCGGAAGTGCGAGAGTTGCTCTTCCAGCAGCTCACGAGTCCGGTCCGATGGGAGGAGAGCGTCACAGCGATGGTTGCAGACGGAGCCACGACCTTTGTAGAGATCGGTCCCGGAAAAGTGCTGCAGGGATTGGTGAAACGTATCACGCCAAATGTTGAGATCAAGGGAATCGACAAGTTCACCGACATCGTCGGCCGCCAAACCTGAACACGGATGTCAACTCTCAAAGACAAAATAGCAATCGTGACCGGTGGATCGCGTGGTATCGGCAGGTCGATTGCGCTGGCACTTGCGGACCAGGGAGCGCACGTAGCATTTACCTACAAAAGTGCCGGTGCTGCGGCTGAAGCTGTGAAGAAAGAAATCGAGACGAAGGGCCGAAAGGGTGTCGCTCTCCAATCAGACGCAAAGGATTTCGCCGCCGCCGTTCAGGTCGTCGAGTCCGTGGTGAAAGAATTCCATCGCCTTGACATACTTGTGAATAACGCCGGCATCACGAAGGACACACTGTTGATGAGAATGTCGGAGCAGGATTGGGACGAGGTTCTCGACACGAACCTGAAAAGTGCCTTTAATTTTTCGAAGGCCGTTTGCAGGCAGATGATGAGCCAACGCGAAGGAAAAATCATCAACATCTCATCGATATCGGGAGTTATCGGAAACGCCGGTCAGGCAAACTATTCATCCGCGAAGGCGGGAATGATCGGCCTGACAAAATCTCTTGCAAAAGAGCTTGCTTCTCGCAATATTCAGGTTAATGCGGTGGCGCCCGGGTTTGTCGATACCGACATGACGGAAAAACTTACACCGCAGCAACGTGAAGCACTCATGACTCTCATTCCCATGAAACGGACCGCAAAGCCGGAAGAAATTGCAAGCGTGGTTGTGTTCCTCGCCTCACCGGCCGCTAATTACATGACAGGCCAGGTTCTGTGCGTTGATGGCGGGATCGTGATGTAGGCCTGCGTTCGACTAGCCGTAGATATTGACGTTTTCATTTTTTCTCACATCATCGAAAGGAGACATACAATGGCAGATGTTTCATCAAGAGTGAAAGAAATCATCGTTGCAAAACTGGGTGTGGACGCTAACCAGATTACTCCGGAAGCTTCTTTTACGAACGACCTCGGGGCCGATTCGCTCGACACGGTGGAGCTTGTGATGGAGTTTGAGAAGGCGTTCAACATCCAGATCCCCGACGAAGATGCCGAGAAAATTTCAACAGTGGGAGATGTGATCAAGTACTTAGGCGGAAAAGGAATCAAGTAGAACGATGCTCGTGATGCGGTGCTTTGAACACCGGTTGCAGAAGCCTCAATCTTAGGCTGAAGAATAGGAGACCATGGCGTTTAACGGAATGGCGCGACGAGTGGTGGTAACGGGAATGGGAGCCCTCACCCCCATCGGCAACAATGTGCAAGAATACTGGCAGAACCTCCTTGCAGGCAAGAGCGGTGCAGGCCCTATTACAGGGTTCGACGCGAGCGACTACGACACGAAGTTCGCATGCGAGCTCAAGGGCTTTGACCCTCTGGACTACATGGACCGAAAGCTCTCGCAGCGGTGCGACCCGTTTACGCAGTACGGTCTCGCTGCGACTGAGATGGCGGTGAAGGACTCCGGCCTTGATTTTGAGAAGGAGGACCGGAATCGCATCGGCGTGATTTTCGGGTCGGGCATCGGCGGGATGATGACGTTTCAGCGCGCACAAGAGACCTTGTGGGAGACCAAGGGTCCGCATCGTATCAGTCCGTTCTTCATTCCAATGATGATTGCGGATATCGCCGCGGGGCGGATATCGATGCGCTTTGGCTTGAAAGGGCCGAACTACGCAACGACCTCGGCGTGCGCGACCTCGTCGCATGCCATTGGCGATGCTTTCATACTTATCCAGCGCGGCAACGCCGACCTTATGGTCACAGGCGGCGGTGAAGCGAGTATCTGTCCGATGGGAATTGGCGGGTTCAATGCAATGAGAGCATTGTCTACGCGCAACGACGAGCCGCAAAAAGCAAGCCGTCCGTTCGACAGCCAACGCGATGGATTCGTAATGGGGGAAGGATCCGCAATTCTGATCCTCGAAGAATTGAGCCATGCTCTAAAACGAGGAGCAAAGATTTTTGCAGAGATAAGCGGTGTCGGGTTTACAGCGGATGCACACCATATTACAGAACCCGCGCCACTAGGAGAAGGTGCACAGCGGTCGATGAAAGCTGCGATCGAGGACGCGGGATTGACTCCGACAGATGTTGATTACGTGAATACGCACGGAACGTCGACTCCTGTTGGCGACAAGAACGAAACTGCCGCAATCAAAGCAGTGTTCGGAGCGCATGCCAAGAAGCTAGCAGTCAATTCGACCAAATCGATGATCGGCCACCTGTTGGGTGCCGCCGGCGCCGTAGAAGCTGTTGCAACGATCCTCTCTGTTGTGAACAATAAGGTGCATCCGACAATCAACTACGAATCGCCGGACCCTGAATGCGACCTCAATTACATTCCAAATAAAGCGAGTGATTGGAAGGTCGACGTCGCGCTCAGTAACACTTTCGGCTTCGGCGGGCACAACGCATCGCTGTTGTTCAAGAGGTTCCAAGAATAACCCATTCTTTCCGCGACGCGGAGGGTTGGAGATTGGTTCGGTCGTGCAAGCGATAGCACATCTGTTCAAATCCCTTCTTTGGTTCAACGATCCAAGCGATCGGAAACTCCGTACACTCAAGGAAAAACTGAGCGCCGGAGGTTTCGATTTTGTACGTTTTGAGAAAACGATCGGTTACAAGCCCCGACGTTGGGAACTCTTCCTCCAGGCCTTGCTCCACCGTTCGTACCTGCAGTTTGTTGAACACGAGTGGGATTCCAACGAACGACTCGAGTTTCTGGGCGACGCGGTTCTCAACCTCGTCGTCGCCGAGTTTCTCTATTCCGAATATCCATCGATGGAAGAGGGGAATCTGACCAAACTTCGTTCAAGGCTTGTCAATAGGAGGATTCTTGCCCTGCGCGCGAAGGAGCTTCACGTCTCCGACTTCCTCCTGCTCAGCACGAGTGCCGCCCAATCGATCGACAGCGGGTCCGATTCGATTCTCGCAGACGCATTTGAGGCAATCATCGGCGCGATTTATCTGGACGGCGGGCACGACGCTGCAAGAAAATATGTCAGCAGGACGATGCTTGCAAACCAAGAGGTTCTCAATTCAGCACTGACCGACGACAATTATAAGAGCGGCCTTTTAGAATACTCCCAGGGGCGTTCGCTGGGTATTCCACGGTATTCTGTCGTCCTCGAGGAAGGACCTGAGCACGACCGACGGTTCACAGTCGAGGTATCCGTCGGCTCTCAGAGTTATGGACTCGGTTCCGGCCGTAGCAAGAAGGACGCTGAGCAGGCTGCCGCAGCCCAGGCTCTGGAAAAAATTCAACAGTCACATCTGCAAGTCAATCCAACAGTACCTGAATGAATGATCCAATCCTAGACGAAGACGATTTTCAATCACGCCACATCGGACCTGACGACAGAGAGACGGCCGGTATGTTGAAAACGATTGGAGTTTCGTCGCTCGACAAACTCATCGACGAAACAATCCCCACCGGCATTCGCAAGTCCGGTCCGATCAACCTACCTTCCGGGATGGGCGAACAACGCTACCTCGAAGATCTCCGCCGATTCGCACAGAAGAATACCGTCCTGAAATCCTATCTCGGCCAGGGATATAACAATTGTATCGTTCCGAACGTCATCAAGCGAAATATTTTTGAGAACCCCGGGTGGTACACTCAATACACGCCATACCAACCGGAGATTGCGCAGGGAAGGCTCGAAGCGCTTCTGAATTTCCAGACGATGGTCATGGATCTGACGAGCATGGAGGTGGCGAATGCGTCATTGCTCGATGAAGGAACTGCTGCCGCCGAAGCGATGACGATGATGTTCGGACTGACGCACAAAGCGTCGAACGGTCACTCAGGCGCGAAGTTCTTCGTCTCGGATCGTTGCTATCGACAAACCGTTGATGTCCTCAGAAGTCGGGCGGTGCCCCTCGGAATTGAAATTGTGGTCGGTGACCACGAGACGCTCAAGTTCGATGCGTCGATCTTCGGAGCAATTCTGCAATATCCTGCAGAGGATGGAGCAATTCTCGACTACAGAAACTTTATCGACCGGGCGCACGGGGCCGGAGCACTGGTCGTTGTTGCGGCCGACTTGTTAAGCCTGGCCGTGCTGAAGCCTCCTGGAGAATTCGGGGCTGATGTTGTAATCGGAAATTCACAACGGTTTGGAGTGCCGCTCGGTTATGGCGGACCTCATGCTGCCTTCTTCGCGACCAGGAATGAGTATATCCGCCACATGCCGGGGAGGATTATCGGCGTTTCGATCGATGCGCAACATGCAACTGCGTACCGCATGACCTTGCAAACACGCGAGCAGCATATAAGGCGGGAAAAGGCAACGTCGAACATCTGTACGGCGCAGGCACTGCTGGCGATCATGGCGGGGATGTACGCGGTGTACCACGGTCCGCAAGGACTCAAACGAATTGCGTCTCGCGTTCACGGGCTGACGGCGACATTTGACGCCGAACTCCGCGAAATGGGCTATGCCGTTGTCCATGAGGTCTATTTCGATACATTAAACATCACCACGGAAAGTAAGAAGCTGACTGACCAAACACTCGCGCTTGCGAGGGACGCAGGGTATAACTTGCGCCGCATCGACGACACACACCTCGGCGTTTCGTTCGATGAAACCACTCAACGCGGCGATGTTGCCGCGTTGGCGAAGGTCTTTGAGCGGGCAAAAGGTACGGCGCGCAGGATGAATGAGCAACACAAAAGAATTCTGGGATCGGCCCGTACGATACGGGATGCCTTTCGGCGCACGAGCCCTTATCTGCAGCATCGTGTCTTCAACACGTACCATTCTGAGTCGGCGATGATGCGGTACATCAAGAGTCTTGAGAACAAGGATCTGTCGCTGACACATTCCATGATCCCACTCGGCTCGTGTACGATGAAACTGAATGCCGCGACAGAACTGATGCCGGTGAGTTGGCCCGAGTTTGCGAACATCCACCCTTTCGTTCCGCCCGACCAGGCAGAAGGCTACCGTGAGATATTCTCCGAGCTTGAGAAGGCGCTCTGTGAGATAACGGGCTTCGCCGCAGCATCGCTCCAGCCGAATTCCGGAGCACAGGGGGAGTTTACGGGATTGCTTGTGATAAGGGCCTACCACGCCGACCGGGGTCAATCCAACCGCAACGTTGCCCTCATTCCTTCATCAGCTCATGGTACCAATCCCGCCAGCGCAGTCATGGCCGGGATGAAAGTCGTTGTCGTGAACTGCGACTCCCTCGGCAACATCGACATTGGGGATCTTCGTGCAAAGGCCGAGGCCGCAAAAGAAACTCTCGCTGCGTTGATGGTGACATATCCTTCAACGCACGGAGTTTTCGAAGAGAACATCAAACAGATCTGCGCAATTGTTCACCAATTCGGCGGATTGGTGTATATGGACGGAGCCAACCTGAACGCTCAGGTCGGGCTGACCAGTCCGTCGATTATCGGCGCGGACGTTTGCCACATTAACCTGCATAAGACGTTCAGCATTCCCCACGGTGGAGGCGGGCCAGGGATGGGTCCGATCTGCGTTTCGTCCCTCCTTGCCCCCTATCTTCCGGGTCACCCGCTTGTGAAAACAGGCGGCTCCAAAGCGATA
>JBGOVN010000321.1:0-2581 GCA_041478155.1 Bacteroidota bacterium
CCGGGAAAATTAAGAATAGAACCGGTTTCCTTCCGATGCTTTACAACAGCGTCGATGTCCAAACCCTTGGGATTATGGATCGCACCTTCATACTCAGCAATCGCGATGATCCTGCATCCCCCTTCATGACAAAACTTCGCAGCGTAATAACCCACGTTTCCCAAACCCTGAACGATGACCTGTTTCCCGTCGAGACCCGGAGTGAGGCCCAGAGCTTTCATGTCATCAGCATGGCTGCAAGCCTCTCGGAGACCGAAAAAAACGCCCCGCCCGGTTGCCTCCGTCCTTCCGCGAATCCCCCCTTGCGCTATGGGTTTACCGGTGACGCATGCCAGAGCATCGACTTCTCCCGGATGGAAGGTGGAATAGGTGTCCGCGATCCACGCCATTTCCCGCGCACCTGTACCATAATCGGGCGCAGGGACATCAATCCCAGGTCCGATAAAGTTCTTCTTTATAAGCTCAGAAGTATAGCGGCGCGTTACAGCTTCGAGCGTTGGCGCATAGTATTTCTTCGGGTCTATCTTCACCGCTCCCTTCGCTCCGCCAAACGGCACGTCGACGATCGCACATTTGTACGTCATGAGTGCGGCTAGGGCCTTTACTTCATCCTCATCCACGCGCTCGGAGTACCGAATTCCCCCTTTAGTCGGCAGCTTGTGCTGGCTGTGCTCAACCCTCCAACCCTGGAATTCTTCGATACCGTTCTTTGTGCGAACCGGAAAGATAAACGAGTACACGCTGTTCGGAGACTTGATCGTCTCGAGCAAATTATTCGGATGCTGCGTGAGCACCGCCGCCTTGTCGTAGTTGGCGAGCACGTTTTCGAAGAAGCTACGCTGTTTTTTTTCTCCGGACATAAGGAAAATCCTCCGGTAGGTGATGGAAGATCGGTTGGTTGCGTGTCAATATAGAATCTTTTTGCGGAAAGAAGCAAGGAGAGAAGCACCCGCGTGCTCGGAGGAACTCAGGCACTTGACTTCGAGCAGGTGCGACAGCGTTCGATGGGAGGTATTAGTGCATAGAGAGAATCATCTCTCAAATCAAAGATCCGAGAGACCATTCATTGGTCAGCGACCGGCTGGCTGAAACTGAGATCACTTCAGATCGTGATCGTCCCGGGCGGAAGTTGAGACCGCAGGTACGTCGGCGCGAAGAGTCCGTTCGACGAGCTCGAACACTCCGAAGACAACCGCAGAGTAAACTATGTCGCCGAGCATCGTGTTACGAAAGAACGGAATAGCCGCGATGTAGCAGGAAATAAGGCCAGGAATAGTCTTGGGATAGAACGAGCCGTCGTCCAAAGCCCAAACTGCAAAATTCGTCACGACGAAGAAAAGAACTGAGCTCCCCACTGCTGCCGCAAATATCCAGGCCGGCTTCTTATGAGACTTCAACCACAAGCCGATGAATCCGATCGCGGCGAAGCTTCCGTACACGAATAGGATTGTGTTATGGAATCCGATGATGCAGTCGCTCAGAAACAATGCTGCCAGAGGAATGACAAGTGCAAAGCGTCTATCGAGATAGACACCCCCGGCAAGAGCCATAGCGGCAAGAGGAGTGAAATTCGGTGGATGTGGAAGCAGCCGTGACAATGCTGCCGCGAGAATAATGGCTGCTGCGCTCATGATTCTTTTCATACATGCTCCTTGGTAGGTTAGGATTAATGTAATGCTCTATCGCGATAAACTCAACTGAGTTCTCTCTCAGGTTCGCGTCCGCGCAGGTGCATGAAACAGGAACGAGATCAGAATTCCATCCCGATTGTTGCGCGATAGCTTCGTTGCGGCATCGGGTAGTACGGGAACACCTCGTAATCGACGTTCATCGCATTGCTGACTTCTGCTTTCGCAGTCAGGGTAAGGTTTCCCCAAAAAAAACGACCCGCGACGGTTACATCGGTCATGCGGTACGCGGGAAGAGACTGCAAATTATCCTCGGAAGTGTATCGCGTGCCCACGATTAAGTGCGTCATACTCACCACGAACGGCGCCATTTGTACCGAGATCTGGACGTTTGCCGTGTGTTTTGGAATGAACAGCAGTTGGCGGTCGTAGCTCGAGTCTCCCACCGAACTCTGGTTTTTCTTTCGTGCGTCTGTCAGGGTGTAGTGCGCATTTACAGCCAGAATTCCATCGAAAAAGTTTCCACGGTACGTCGTTTCGAGGCCGGTCGAGGAACTCTCACCGATATTAACAGGCAGATACGTCGTCGGGTCGAAGAGGATTTTATTGACGGCGTTCATCTTGAAATACGTTGCCTCGAAGGCCTGATGACCTCCCTCAACTGCTTGAAACATCACTCCTGCATCGAAGTTCGTGGATCGTTCCGGCTTCAAGTCGGGGTTACTGAAACCCCGGTAGTACATGTCGTTGAACGAAGGAACCCGAAAGCTCTGTCCAACACTGGCGCGAATGCGGAGATCATGTTCTTTGAGGAGACGAACGTTTATGCCCGCTTTTGGCGTCAGAGCGTGATCGACGTCGGAAAATTCGTCGTAACGAAAGGTACCGAAGAGAAATATCTTATCAAACATTGAGCGCTGGACGTCGAATTGCTGTTCGTCGGAAAAGTAGAC
>JBGOVN010000073.1:0-5998 GCA_041478155.1 Bacteroidota bacterium
ACAAGAGCTCGCGCACCTCGAGCTCGACGAGGTCGAGAAGCTCCGGATCGTCCACCACGTCGACCTTGTTCAGGTAGACGACGATGCACGGCACGCCCACCTGGCGGGCGAGAAGGATGTGCTCGCGTGTTTGAGGCATAGGTCCGTCGGTCGCGGCAACGACAAGAATGGCGCCATCCATCTGAGCGGCCCCGGTAATCATGTTCTTCACATAGTCGGCGTGGCCCGGGCAATCGACGTGCGCGTAGTGGCGCTTTTCCGTCGAATACTCCACGTGCGCGGTCGCGATCGTTATACCGCGCGCTTTTTCTTCGGGCGCGTTATCGATCGAGTCGAAGGTACGGACATCGGCCAACCCTTTCTTTGCAAGGGTCATCGTTATTGCGGCGGTTAAGGTCGTCTTCCCGTGGTCGACGTGACCTATTGTTCCGACGTTCACGTGCGGCTTGCTACGGTCAAATTTTCCCTTTGCCATGTGGATATCTCCTTAATGAATGTTCGGGTCAGGATCGTTCGACTGCTTCTTAAGCAGTCACTGCTTCCTTACCTTTTACTTTTTCAATGATTTGATCTGCGATCGACCGCGGTACCTGGTCGTAATGCGAGAATTGCATCGTATAGAGTGCCCGCCCCTGCGACATCGAACGCATCGCCGTGGCGTAGCCAAACATTTCGGCGAGCGGAACGTGTGCCTTGACAACCTGTGCGTCTTTACGCGGAATCATTCCCTCGATTTTTCCGCGACGCGAATTCAGGTCACCGATGACGTCCCCGAGGTACTCTTCGGGGGTGACGACTTCGACAGCCATGATCGGTTCGAGAAGCACCGGGCCTGCCTTCCTTGCGCCCTCCTTGAAGCCGATGGATCCTGCGATCTTGAAGGCCATTTCCGAGGAGTCCACGTCGTGGAATGATCCGTCGGTGAGCGTCACCTTAACGTCCTCGACAGGATAGCCGGCGATGACGCCGTTCCTCATCGCTTCGATAATCCCTTGCTCAGTCGGCTTTATGAATTCACGAGGAACGACACCGCCGACGATCGCGTTTTCGAACTCAAAGCCCTTGCCCTTCTCATTGGGCTCGATCTCGAGGACGACGTGTCCATACTGACCGCGGCCGCCGGACTGGCGGATAAACTTTCCTTCCGCAACGACTTTCTTCGTGATCGTTTCTTTGTATGCGACTTGCGGCTTTCCGACGTTTGCTTCGACTCTAAACTCGCGCTTCATCCGGTCGATGATGATCTCGAGATGGAGTTCGCCCATTCCGCTGATGATGGTCTGTCCGGTCTCTTCGTTGGAGGAAACACGGAAGGTCGGGTCTTCTTCGGCAAGGCGTTGGAGTGCCTCCCCCATTTTTTCCTGATCGACCTTCGTCTTGGGCTCGATTGCGACGTCGATGACGGGGTCAGGAAATATCATTTTCTCAAGCAGAATCGGATCCGATTCTTCCGTCAGCGTATCACCCGTTCTCGTGCTTTTCAGTCCGATGGCAGCGACAATATCGCCGGCGTATGCCTGCTGAACTTCCTCGCGATGATTCGCATGCATTCGCAGGAGGCGTGCGATACGTTCTTTCCGGTCCGAGGTGACATTGTAGACGTACGTGCCGGAAGCGAGAGTTCCTGAGTAGATTCTGAAATACGTCAATCGGCCCACGAACGGGTCACTCATAATCTTGAATGCAAGAGCAGTAAATTTGTCAGTGTCGGTCACTTTACGAATAACGACGTCGTGTCGATGGGGATGATGACCATGGATTTCCCCGTTGTTAATATCAAGCGGGGAAGGGAGAAAATCGACCACGGAGTCGAGCAACATCTGAACGCCCTTGTTCTTGAAGGACGATCCGCACAGCACCGGGACGATGCTGGCTTTCAGCGTGGCACGGCGAAGAACCTGTTTAATTTCACCAGGAGAAATCTCCTTACCGGCCAAGTATTTTTCGAGGAGAGTATCGTCTTCATCGGCGACCGCGTCCAGCATTTTTACCCGATATTCGTTCGCTTTCGTTTTCAGTTTTTCAGGGATTTCGATATCGTCCCACGTCGTCCCCTGAGTTGCTTCGTGATACATTCGGGCTTTCATCGTGATAAGATCGATGACACCTGCGAACATATCTCCTTCACCGACCGGCAGTTGAACAGGGACCGCGTTCGCGCTGAGACGCGTCTTCATCATTTCGACGACTGCCAAAAAATCTGCGCCGGCTCGATCCATCTTATTGACGAACGCGATACGGGGAACACCGTACTTATCCGCCTGCCGCCAAACGGTCTCCGATTGAGGTTCGACACCGCCTACGGAACAAAACAGCGCCACGGCACCGTCAAGGACCCGCAGTGACCGTTCAACTTCGATCGTGAAATCAACGTGTCCGGGAGTGTCGATGATATTGATACAATGGTTGTCCCAGAAACACGTCGTCGCTGCGCTCGTGATCGTAATGCCGCGTTCCTTTTCCTGTTCCATCCAATCCATTGCTGCGGCGCCATCGTGCACTTCTCCGATGCGATGGAGCTTCCCTGTATAGAACAGAATGCGCTCAGTCGTTGTTGTCTTGCCGGCATCGATGTGCGCCATGATGCCGATATTTCGGGTCTTCTCTAGTGAGTATTCTCGAGGCATAATATTCCAATAGCTTCAGACGGTGCAATCCATGCACCGCGTATCGCTTCCTTAGTTCTTTGCTTATGAAAGTACGGTTACCGCAGCGGAATCAGTCTTACCACCGATAATGCGCAAACGCTTTATTTGCCTCGGCCATCCTGTGAACATCGTCCTTCTTCTTGATCGCTCCACCTTCTCCGTTGGAGGCGGCGAGCAATTCCGAAGCAAGCTTTTGCGACATGGATTTTTCCGAGCGTTCTTTGGCATGTAAGATTAACCAGCGGATAGCAAGAGCGGTTCGCCGCTCGGGGCGAACTTCTGTAGGCACTTGATAGGTTGCGCCACCAACTCTGCGAGCCCTTACTTCGATTAACGGTGAAACGTTGTCGACAGCCTTCTTGAAAACATCGAGCGGGTTCTTCTCAACTTTTTTCCCTATCTGTTCCATTGCGTCGTAGAGAATGCCCCGCGCAACATGCTTCTTGCCTTGTTTCAACAAACTGTTGATGAAACGAGACACCAGCAAGTCGTTAAACTTGGGGTCGGCCGTAATGTAGCGCTTGCTCGCGTGTTTCTTTCTCATTCCCTCGTGGCCTCGGTGGTCTCAGACGTCAATTTCATTTCGGTTTTTTCGCGCCGTACTTCGACCGTCCCTGCTTTCGGTCCTGAACTCCTTGCGTGTCAAGTGTACCACGAATAATGTGGTATCGCACGCCAGGAAGGTCCTTGACTCTGCCGCCGCGAATCAGGACGATCGAGTGCTCCTGTAAGTTGTGCCCCTCGCCAGGAATATAGGCGGTGACTTCCATGCCGTTTGTCAGGCGTACACGCGCAACTTTGCGAAGTGCCGAATTCGGCTTCTTCGGCGTTGTCGTGTACACCCTTGTACACACACCGCGCTTCTGTGGACTCCCGTTGAGGGCCGGGGATTTGCTTTTCCACGAAACTTTATCCCGGCTATTCCGAATCAGCTGATTAATCGTCGGCAATCAAAACTCTCCAAACGCGGATAAATTTGAATAGTGACAGAGCCTTCTAATATACGATTTTATTTATTTGATGTCAACGCCATCCCGCACTTCATCCCTCTCACACTGCCGCTTTTGTCTTCCTCTTCAACTTTTTGGGCTCTCCTTCAGCCGGCTCTTCGGGACGGGCTTCAGTCTCGGCGACTTCGGATTCAAGCATAGGTTCAGCTGCCGTGACAATGACATCTCTAAACGTTTTTTGTCCCGTGCCCGCAGGAATCAGATGGCCCATGATCACGTTTTCCTTGAGTCCGAGCAGCGTATCCACCTTCGATTCGATGGCTGCATCCGTGAGGACCTTGGTCGTCTCCTGGAACGACGCCGCGGATATGAAACTGTCCGTCGTCAACGACGCCTGGGTGATGCCAAGAAGAATCGGCTCCGACGTCGCTGCTTCCGCATCCCGATGCTCAACGACCTTCTTCGTTCTTTTCTTCAGGTCGGCATTCATCTCACGGAGCTGTTTCTTCGAAACTATGTCGCCGTTCTTCAGTTTCGCATCTCCCTTGCTGGTCACGACGACCTGCCCGTCGAGGTCGGCGTTATCCTCGTTCAACTTGGCCTTGTCGACATGATCGCCTTCGAGGTACTTTGTGTCTCCGGGCTCGACGATGCGAACCTTTTGCATCATTTGGCGGACGATGACTTCGATATGTTTATCGTTGATCTTCACGCCCTGCATCCTGTAGACTTCCTGAATCTCGTTCACAAGATACTCCTGCACTGCCGTTGTCCCCTTGATCTTCAGGATGTCGTGCGGATCGATGGCTCCTGCGGACAGCCGTTCACCGGCACGGATCACATCTCCGTCCTGACTCAGGAGATGCTTACCCAGCGGAATCAGATACGTCCGCTTGTCTTTTCCGTCGTGGCTCTGTACAAAAACTTCGCGAGAACCACGCTTCGGCTGGCCGATCGTAACAATGCCGTCGATCTCACTGACAACTGCCGGATCGTTCGGGTGTCGGGCTTCAAAGAGTTCGGTAACTCGAGGTAACCCGCCCGTGATATCTCTGGTCTTGCCGATGTCGCGCGGAATCTTGACGATGATCGTTCCGGCGTGAATTTCCTCACCGTCATCCACAATCAGATGCGCACGAGTCGGCATCGGATAGTTGGCGACTTTCTGTCCCTTCTTATTCACGATCGTAATTGCCGGAATGAGACTCTTCTCGCGGCTGTCGATAACGACTTTCTGAATATGCCCGGTTTGTTCGTCGGGTTCTTCGCGGTAGGTGACATTTTCTCGGAGGTCGACGTACTTTACCGTTCCGCCATGTTCGGAGATGATCACGGCGTTGTACGGATCCCACTCATAAATCAATTCTCCTTTGGAGACCTTTGCACCTTCGCTTACCATCATCGACGCTCCGTACGGAACATCGTACTTCGTCAGTACCCGGTTATCGCTGTCGAGAATATTGATCATGCCGCTGCGGCCGGAGACCACCGGCTTTGCATCAGGGCTACCCGAGAATTCGATGTACTTGAGTCCATCGTATTTGATTTTCCCGTCGAACTTCGATGTGATCTGTGATTGGGAAGCGATCAAGCTTGCCGTCCCGCCAGTATGGAAGGTGCGGAGCGTAAGCTGGGTTCCAGGTTCGCCGATCGACTGCGCGGCGATGACGCCAACAGCCATTCCGGGCTCCACAAGGTTTCCCGTCGTGAGATCGCGTCCATAACACTTGGCGCAAACGCCCCGTCGAGAATCGCAGGTAAGCACCGATCGGATGAGAACCGTCTCGATGGAGGTCTCGGAAATCTGCTGAGCCTTGTCCTCATCGATCACGCTCCCGGCGTTGACAATCGACTTATTCGAGAGCGGGTCGACGACATCTTGCGCGGAAACACGTCCGAGAATTCTCTCGGAAAGAGGCTCCTTCACATCCTCGCCCTCTTTCAACGCACCTGTATAGACGCCCTGAATCGTTCCGCAATCCTGCTCGGCGATGATGGCATCCTGTGCGACGTCAATCAAACGACGCGTCAGATAGCCTGCGTCTGCGGTCTTCAATGCGGTGTCCGCGAGGCCTTTGCGTGCACCGTGGGTGGAGATGAAGTATTCAAGGATCGAAAGTCCCTCGCGGAAATTTGCGATGATTGGATTCTCGATCAACTCGCCCGTGGCCCCCGACAAGCTCTTCTGCGGTTTTGCCATGAGACCGCGCATACCCGCAAGCTGACGAACCTGTTCCTTCGAACCTCGCGCACCTGAGTCCACCATCATATAGAGGGAATTGAATCCTTCGCGATCATGTTGGAGCGCATCGAACAATCGGTCCGCGATCCTGCTTGTCGCCCGTGTCCAAATGTCTATCACCTTGTTGTAGCGTTCGCCGTTTGTGATGAATCCGCGGT
>JBGOVN010000039.1:0-7631 GCA_041478155.1 Bacteroidota bacterium
CGGAAGCCATGCGTGCCGCGTTTATTCTGAAGAAGGAATACGGAATCGAAACGCGAGTCGTGAACATGCACACGCTGAAGCCGCTGGATGCGAAAGCCGTGGTCCGCGCAGCGAAGGAAACCGGCATTGTCGTCACGGCTGAAGAACATCAGATTGGCGGATTGGCAGACCGTGTTTGCCGGATGATTACAGAATCTCCCGAGCTCTACCAGACTCCCGTCATTACCGGAGCCATTGGCGTGAAAGATCGGTTTGGTGAATCCGGCGCTCCATGGGAGCTCATCAAGGAATTCGAAGTGAGCGCCGAGCACATCGCTCAGAAAGCGTACGCGTTGTTGACGTTGAAAAAACCTTCCCTCGAAATAAAGTACCTCTAGCGCTCTCAGGTGATGTATGAAATTCGCTCAACGTATCGCACGACTCGGAACGGAAACAGCGTTTGATGTCCTTGCTGAGGTTAACGATCTCCGCGCGAAGGGACGGTCCATTGTTGTCCTCTCGATCGGAGAGCCTGCTTGTGCGACGCCTGACTTTATTAAACAAGCCGCAAAAAAAGCGCTCGATGATAACCTCACGCACTACAGCCCCTCCGCGGGGATCTCCGAGTTCCGCAAAGCGATTGCAGACTATGTCTCCTCGACAAGAGGAATTCCCGTTTCGGCCGACGAAGTGGTCGTCGTCCCGGGTGGAAAACCCGTGATATTCTTCGCTATGCTCGCGTGCATCGAAGAAGGAGATGAAGTCATCTATCCGCTCCCGGGATATCCGATTTATGAATCCATGATCAATTTTGTCGGGGCCACGCCCGTTCCGCTTCGCTTGCGCGAGGAACGAAACTTCAGTTTCGACATTCAGGAGTTGCGGTCGAAAATCACCGACCGGACAAAAATGGTGATCGTGAATTCTCCGCACAATCCGACGGGTGGTATCATTCCAAAACAGGATTTGCACGAAATCGCGGAGCTGTCGCTCAAGCACGATTTCTGGGTGCTTTCGGACGAGATTTATTCCCGGATCATCTACGAAGGGAAGGCGGAAAGCATCATCCAGTTCCCGGGAATGAAGGAACGCACGATCATTGTGGACGGCCATTCAAAAACATACGCGATGACCGGGTGGCGCGTAGGATATGGCGTGATGCCGAAACAGCTCGCGGCGCACGTCACGAGGCTTATGACGAATTCGAATTCATGCACTGCCACGTTTACTCAGTATGCAGCGATGGCTGCAATCACGGGTGACCAGGCGTCGGTGGGTATGATGGTGCAGGAGTTCCGCGAGCACCGTGACCTCCTCGTGGACGGACTCAACCTGATCGAAGGCTTTTTCTGCCGCACACCGGCAGGAGCATTTTATGCGTATCCCAATGTGACCCGCGTTTGTCGGAAGCATGGTTTCAAGGACTCGCGACAACTCCAGCAGTTCCTCCTCCATAAGGCCGGGGTTGCCGTGCTTGGTCAGCAATGCTTTGGCACCCGTACAGCCGACGATGACCAGGAGTACATCAGGCTTTCTTACGTTTCCTCGGTCAAGGACCTTCGGGAAGGACTAAAAAGAATTGAATCTTCTCTTGCAAATGAATCCTTAATTCAGGATTTTCTCGATGAACAGAAAATGAAAGAGCTCGTGAAGTAGGCAGGGCGCATTCACTGAACTCATTGAGGAACCATTCGTTTGAGAAGGATTTTTCCACCCTCTTTTTACAATCTGTTAACGCTAATCGGAACTGCGATTGCACTCGTCAGTTTCGGCCTTGTTCTTTTCCTGATAGTGCTGGAGTCCATGGCGGAGACTCCCAAGCCGTACATGGGAATCATCGCCTTTGTCATCCTGCCGGCGATCATGATCATCGGTATCCTTATCATGGCCGTCGGAGTCATCCGGGAACACCGTCGCCGCC
Organism: Bacteroidota bacterium; assembly: GCA_041478155.1. GTDB lineage: Bacteria > Bacteroidota > Ignavibacteria > UBA10030 > UBA10030 > JBGOVN01. The sequence goes on from JBGOVN010000039.1 coordinate 1,901, forward strand.
GTGCCGGGAAGGGCACCGATGGCGGCTTACCCAGCATCGATTTGAACAACCCCCGTCATCGTACGGCTTTTTTGTATTTTTCCTTTGGCACGGTCCTGTTGTTGATTTTTTCAGCATTTGGCAGTTTCGAGGCCTACGAGCACACAGATTCTGATGCTTTTTGCGGGGAATCATGTCACGAAGTGATGGAGCCGGAATATACAGCGTATCAGTTTTCACCCCACGCCCGTGTCGGATGCGTGAAGTGTCATATCGGTCCAGGGGCGGGTTGGTTTGTGCGTTCGAAACTTTCAGGTACGTACCAACTCTATGCGGTCACATTCAACAAATTTCCGAGACCGATCCCAACGCCGATCGAGAACCTTCGCCCGGCTCAGGAAACCTGCGAACAGTGCCACTGGCCGAAGCACTTTTTCAGCGAAAAGCAGCATATCAACACCTATTTTATCTCCGACGAACACAACACAAAGTGGACGTTGAATCTCTTGATGAAAATCGGCGGGGGGAACATCGAAGCCGGTCCGACTTCAGGGATCCACTGGCACATGAACATTGCCAACGAGGTGAGGTACGCGACAGCTGACTCAAGCCGGCAAGTGATTCCCTGGGTGCGCATCAAACGGGCGGACGGCAGCATCTCGACATACCGTAGCTCGGATAACCCTCTGAAGGATGAAGAGGCAGAGAAAGTCCAAAACCGGAGGATGGACTGTATTGATTGCCACAACCGCCCGACACACATCTATCATCCGCCCGCGCGGTCCGTCGATCACGTCATGGCTCTCGGGTGGATCGACCCGGAGCTGCCCGGTGTGAAGAGCATCTCGGTCAAGGCACTCGAAAATTCATACTCTGCGCGCCAAGTTGGCCTCGACAGCATCAAGACCGTTATTGAGGAGTATTATCAGACAAACTATCCGGCTGTCGCGGCAAAGAAAAAGGCGGCGATCGGAAGAACCGTCGGCGAAGTTCAAAAGATTTACAGTCGCAACTATTTTCCCGAAATGCGCGTCAGTTGGAAAAAATTTCCCGATAATATCGGCCATCTCTATTATCCTGGATGTTTTCGTTGCCATGACGGAAAGCATAAGAGCGACGAGGGTAAAGTCTTGTCGAGGGATTGCAACACTTGTCACACCATTCTTGCGCAGCAATTTGAAAATGATAAACTTCGGATCTCCCTGGGTGGAATCGAGTATAAGCATCCTGTCGACATCGGCGATGCGTGGAAAGAGATGAATTGCAGCGATTGTCACAATGGTCAATAGTTCATGTCCATGACTGAGACACAGCAAAGCAAGCGTGATTTTCTGAAGTACATGCTCGGCGGGAGCATTGTCGCATGGCTTGCGTCCGTTCTCTATCCCGTGTTCGCGTACATGAAGCCCCCAAAACAGGGAGAGGTCGAGGTCAGCAGCGTCAAGGCCGGCAAGTTGACAGATTTTGAAAAAGAGACCGGAACCATCGTTCGATTTGGCACGAAACCGGTTATTCTCATCCGGACGGCGGGTGGAGAATTCCAGGCTTTCTCAGCGACATGCACCCACCTGGACTGCACGGTACAGTTCCGGAAGGATTTTGGACTCATCTGGTGTGCTTGCCACAACGGCAAATACGACCTGAACGGAAGGAATATTTCCGGTCCGCCGCCGCGCCCCCTGGATGAATACCGCGTGATCGTTCAAGGTGAAGAAGTCTTCGTCTCGAAAAAAGCGTGAAAACAGTACTCAACAAAATCTACGACTGGGTTGACGAGCGGGTCGAACTCCAGGACCTCGTCCGCTTTCTCGGGAAAAAATACGTGCCGGTTCATCGCCACTCGATTTGGTATTATTTCGGCGGTGTGTCGTTATTTCTCTTCATTATTCAGGTCGTCACCGGCATCATGCTCTTGCTGTACTACAAGGGGAGCGACGACCTCGCCTTTGAGAGTATTCAATTCATCATGTCAAAGGTGCAGTTCGGCTGGCTTATCCGTTCGATCCACAGCTGGACGGCGAATCTGTTCATCTTGACGGCCATGGTGCACATGTTCAGCGTGTATTTTGAAAAAGCATACCGCAAGCCGCGCGAACTGACATGGCTCACCGGAATGTTCATGTTTTTCCTCGCTCTCGGGTTTGGATTCAGCGGATATTTGCTTCCCTGGAATGAGCTCGCCTTTTTTGCGACAAAGGTCGGAACGGACATCGCGGGCGTCGTTCCGTTCCTCGGCAAGCATATCATGGCATTCTTGCGAAGCGGTGACGACGTGACGGGCGCGACTCTCTCACGCTTCTTCGGGTTCCATGTCGCTGTCTTCCCGGGAATCTTCACCGTCTTGCTTGGAATCCACCTCATCCTTGTCCAGCGGCAGGGAATGAGCGAGCCGTTGGAGTTCGAACACCGCACCGGGTCAGAACGAAAGACGATGCCGTTCTTCCCGAATTTCCTGCTTCGCGATTTGCTGCTTTGGCTCATCGTCTTGAACCTGCTCGCGATTCTTGCTGTCTTCTTTCCGTGGGAGTTGGGAAAGAAGGCGGATCCTTTTGCCTCCGCCCCGGCGGGGATTAAGCCGGAATGGTACTTCCTCTTCATGTTTCAGACACTGAAGTACATCCCGGGAAAACTCTGGATTGTTGACGGAGAAGTTTTCGGCGTTCTTTTGTTTGGCCTGGCAGGTTTTCTCTGGATGCTCATCCCGTTCTGGGACCGAAAAAGTTCGCGCGGAGAAGAAAACAGCTTCGTCAATTATGTTGGTCTGTTTGTTGTTTTGTACATCATTGTCTTTACGACGATCGGCTGGCTCGCATGAAGAAAACCTTTCAATTCTTGTTCCTCCTCCTCTGGGCCACACGACCCGTCGCCGCCCAGTCGAATTCCGGAGATAAGTGTCTGACATGCCACGAGCAGTTGGGGGATGCGCCGACGGCATTGTTCAAGCAGGATATCCATTTTGCGAAGGGGGTTTCGTGCGCTGGATGCCACGGAGGAAATTCGAAAACGGACGAGATGGAAGAAGCCATGGACACCAAGGCCGGATTCATCGGTGTCCCGAAGGGGGATGCCATCTCGCAAACGTGCGCAAAGTGTCATTCGAGTGCCGAGACGATGAAACAATACGGTTCTTCCATACCCACGAACCAGTGGGTATCGCTCCAGGCGAGCGTGCACGCCAAACTCTCGGTGACGGGGAAGGAACATATTGCCCAATGTACCACCTGTCATAACGCCCACGGAATCGTGTCGGTGAAAAATCCGGCGTCTCCGGTGTACGCATTGAACGTGGTAAAGACGTGCAGCAAATGTCACTCCGATGCAGCGTACATGAGGACGTACAATCCTTCGTTACCGATTGACCAGCTGGAAAAATATCGAACAAGCGTGCACGGGATGCTCAACGCACGAGGGGACGCAAAAACTGCAGAATGCGCGAGCTGTCACGGAAGTCATGACATCCGTTCAGCCAAGGATGTGAAATCGGCTGTGTATGGAACCAACCTCCCTTCGACCTGTGCGAGCTGCCACAGCAACGCGGCATACATGAAAAATTATAACATCCCGACAGACCAATACCAAAAATTTTCGAAGAGCGTCCACGGTGTGGCCTTGTTGCAAAAAAAAGACCTCTCCGCCCCCGCATGCAACGACTGTCACGGGAATCACGGAGCGGCTCCTCCGGGTGTGTCGTCGATATCCAAAGTCTGCGGAACATGTCACGCGCTCAACGCGGACCTTTTTTCGTCAAGCCCGCACAAAAAGGCTTTCGACTCCAGGAAGTTGCCGGAATGCGAGACGTGCCACAGCAACCATGAAATCGTTGCTGCGACCGACAAACTGCTTGGCGTTACCGCCGCCGCCGTGTGCAGCCGCTGTCACAACGAAAAGGAAAACGTAAAGGGATTCGCCGTTGCGAAAACGATGCGCATGTTGATTGATAGCCTTGAATCGGACGAAGGTCATGCGCTGGCCCTCGTGAACGAGGCGGAACAAAAAGGGATGGAGATCAGCGAGGCAAAGTTTAAGCTTCGGGATGCCCGCCAGGCGCGGCTTCAGTCGAGGACGATGGTCCACTCGTTCAACGAGCAGAAGTTCCGCGAGGTCGTTGACAAGGGCATCACGACGGCCGGGCTCGTTTCGCAGGAAGCAAGGGGGGCGATTGACGAGTATTTCTTCCGTAGGATTGGTCTCGGCGTTTCTACATTAATCATCACGGTTCTCGCGATTTCGCTGTACTTGTTTATACGTCGTATCGAGGCACGACAACGTTCTTCCAAATCACGTACATTGTAATACTATCACCGACTTCAAATAACGAAGGAGAATTCATCCATGAAGATCTTGAAAACCCTCGTTCTGGTTCTCGCGGGACTGGTCGCGCTTTCGGTCTCCCTCCAGGCCCAGAATAAGTACATCGGCGTCAAGATGTGCGCCATGTGTCACAAAACCGAGAAGCAAGGAAAACAGTTTGACATCTGGCAGAAGAGCAAGCACGCAGAAGCCTACAAGACGCTGACAACGGCGAAAGCCGACGAATTTGCAAAGGCGAGGGGATTGACCAAGCCCGCTGCGGAATCACCCGAGTGTCTTGAGTGTCATACGCCCGCTCTACACGTTGATGCGAAACTGGTCGACAAGACGTACGACCCCAAGGACGGCGTCCAATGCGAAACGTGCCACGGTCCCGGCTCCACCTACAGGAACATGACACTCATGAAGGACAAGCCAAAGGCGATTGCCGCCGGTATGACAGATTTCAAAGATGACGCAACGATTGAGAAATTCTGCAAGACGTGCCATAACGAAAAGAGTCCGAGCTACAAGCCTTTCAAATTGGAAGAATATTGGCCCAAGATTAAGCATCCACTCCCCAAGGGATAGGATGGGATCTTTTTTTTCCCACAGGCAACCAATGAGCTCGTGACGAGGCGGCGCTGATGACGTAGAGTCCAGCGCCGTTCTTGTTTTTGACATATGTCTTCGCGTGGTGAGACATCCTCATTCGCTCCTCCGTGGCCGATACTCGAGATTCATGGGGAATGATGGACTCCGAACATCGAGGAGAGCATGACGAAGGGCACGGTTCTTGTTGTCCTACGGATGTTGTAACTCATGCTGTAGAAACACCAACTCACCCTGTTTATCAGGAGGTTCTATGGAAACGAAAAGTGCATCAACGACGAAAGGCCCCAACGGAGCGGGGGAGCGACTCGGAACTCTCAAGATTACTGACACGCGCACGGGAAAAGAGTACGAACTCCCGATTGAGAACGGGACCATCAAGGCGCCCGACCTCAGAAAAATCAAAGTCTCCGACGACGATTTCGGCCTCATGACGTACGACCCCGCGTTCATGAACACCGCATCGTGCAAAAGCAAGATCACGTTTATTGACGGCGACAAGGGCATCCTCCGTTATCGTGGATACCCGATTGACCAGCTCGCCGAACAATGCAGCTACCTCCAGGTCGCCTACTTGATCCTGTACGGCGAACTGCCCGACAAAGTGCAGCTCGATGAATGGACCAATTGTGTCCGGATGCACACGTTTGTTCATGAAAACGTAAAGCGTCTGATGGAAGGGTTCCGGTACGATGCGCATCCGATGGGAATCTTCGTGAGCACTCTCGCTGCGCTCTCGACGTTTTATCCCGAAGCCAAGCACGTCCTCGACCCTGAAGTTCGCCAGAAACAGGTCTGGAGACTTATCGGCAAAGTCCCTACTATCGCTGCATTTGCTTATAGGCACAGC
>JBGOVN010000096.1:0-5420 GCA_041478155.1 Bacteroidota bacterium
CCCTGAGTTTAAATTTGATGTATTCGCCTTCGAGCCGCCCACCGCACTAATTTTCCTTCGCCACAGAAATTGAGGGGAAAATGCTGAAAATCTTTGCTGTTCTCGCTGAACCTGCCGAGGTCTTCGCTGACCTCAAGTCCAAACCCCGATGGTTAGGTCCGTTCGTTTTCACCACATTTTGCCTTGTTGCCATGTCTTGGTATAAAAGCTGCCTTCGATCCCATTCTCCCCAAGTGAGTCTTGCTCCCCTTGCTGTTGCGATGATCTTCGAACTTTCCGTGACGGGGTTACTCTGGCTTGGGATTTCAGCTGTTCTGTATCTGGCAACCTCCCTCGTCGCTAGAGATCACGAGTTTACATTCAACGAAGTTTTTGCGGTTGTCGCTCACTGCGGGATGGTTTATATATTAGGAGAAATCGTGAACTTCCTCCTCGTGCAAAATGAATTCTTCAATCCGGATTCATTTCCCGTTCGTAACCGGTTTCCCGTCGGTCTCGACCTCCTGGTCTGGGGAAGGGAGGTCCATCCACTTCTTGCGATTGTGCTTCACACAATCAACATCTTTACCTTTTGGTATCTATCGATTATCTCGAAGGGTCTTTCGATTATCACGGGGCTGAGTCTGCTGAATGCGCGCGCGGTTGCTGGTGTGGTTTGGGCGGTCGGAGTCAGTTTTGCGGGGGCAGCATATTACGCTCTCGGAGGAACAAACGTAGGGATTAACTTCAAGTTGTAGCAGTACTCATTGATACCTGCCTGCATACAACTAACGCAATTAGTATCTGGCGTAGCCGCTCTGACTATTCTGCTTTGTCACCTTCAGGTCTTGAAGCTGCGGAGCTTTAACCTTGAGTTCAAGCCGGTAACCCTCCTGGTATCCCATCGGGTACCACGTGAAGCTCATCGTCCAACAGTGGAGGTCGCGTGTGATGTCGACCGACGGAACAAAATGTTGGTCCGTTACAAAATCGTACGTCCCGCGCGTCGATATTTGCCATTTTTCCGTCAGGTTGAATGACAGCGCCATATTCAGCGAAGACGTTCGAAAAAGGACCGATGGTGTCGGCTGACTCTGGTTAAAATTGTAGCCGATGCTGACATTCCAGGGGATACTGAAATCGGCATCCTCCTTATCATAGATGCTCTGATAAATTTTTTTCTGAGCCGGGACCAACCCTGTCGACCCTGACGCTCGGGCCTGCTCGTCTTGAACGCTCTGAGGAACAGATGCGGTCGAAGGCTTCACCTTCTTTTCCCCGCGGAACGATGTCGAGAGACTGACCGAGAAGTTCGTCAAATCCGCAATTTTTCCAGTCTCCGAGATGAGAAAACGGTTCACCCTCGCATTTGCGGCCGGGTCATACTTATAAAGGTTGTATGTCGCGCCGCCGCTAATGTCGAGGAGTTGTCCGATGTCAGTACGATAGTTCAACGAGATTTCGCTGAGGTTGAGCGAATCGCGTGCAAAGTCATAGCTCACGAATCCCCCGATATTCATCAACTGGATTTTCTCCTCCGCTCCCGTATCTGCCTTCTGGTACTTCATCTCAAAATTATTTCCCAGGCTCAAGCCGCCAACCATCGAGTACTTTGGAATATTTTCGCCGTACACCTGCTTATTGTACGTAAGCGAAAGGGTTGGGCTCACCGTGTGGCGGACCGACGTTACCCCGAAAATCTGCGGCTGAAAGATGCCGAAAAAGCGGGTGCTGGTGGCAAGGCCGGTGCTCAGGAGACCGGCGGTCGCTTTCGATCTGTCCGAGCGAAAGATAAGCGAGCTATCCGCACTGTTGCGATCCGGCGTCTCGGATTGGGTAAACCGCCGCTGGTCGCTGAAGGAAAATGAGGGACTGACAGTGAACGGCCCAAGTTTTGGAGAGATGCTCAGGACGATGTTCTGGTTGATGTTCTGCGAGTTCGACGTCTGGAAGTCCTTTATTGGGCCGACCGCCACTATTCCGTTTGCAACACTTTTGATCGAATCGACTGACCAGCTGAGCTTTGCCAATGAATTTGAGGCGTTTGCGCTGTAGCCGATACCGAGCATCTCGAGGAAACCAGCGTCCGATTCTCCTTCGTTCGTTAGCCCTCGCGATTTTGTTTTCTTTCGGAATGGAAAAACCGTTCCCTGGGAAAAGGAAATAGACGGCAGCCCCTCCTGCAGTTCACCGGTCGTCAGAACTTGATCCCTGGAAATGTTAAGGGTGAGACTTCGATTCGACTTCTCCCAGATTTTCGAGTACGTGGCGTTCGAAATTACGTTCTGAAGAAGAATGCTGTTGAGGTCAGCACTGAAATTGCGGTAAAACGACCCGCTGGCGAATGTGAAGTTGACGTCAAGATTCGACGGCTCCGGGGACGGGGTGATCTGCTGGTGATGAGAGAGATTAACGTTATAATCTCTTTTTTCCGTGCGCTGGGGGTCGCCCACTTCTCCTTCGTGGAGACTGGAAATGCTGGCATTGAGGGCTCCCGTGAAATTGTAACGGAGCGCGTATTGCAGATTGGACCTGTTAAGCCAGCCTCCTCTACTATAGAGGTCGAAGGTGGTCGCAATATCAAGGTAGTCGCTGACCGCAAAATAGTAGCCGCCGTGGCTTAAGTACTTTCCGTATCTATTGTCCTCGCCATAGGCAGGCGCAATAATGCCCGAGGAACGGCCACCGTGTGCCGGGAAGACTCCGAAAGGGAGAGCAAAAAGGGGAACGTCGGCGATGTAGAAATAGACCGGCTCTGCGACGACGAGGTCGTGGACGAGTATCTTCATTTTGGGACTGTAGAAATAAAAATGCGGATGGGGAGCATCGCACGTGGTGTAAATGCCATCCTCCACGAAGAGAACATTCGACTCAACCTTCTTGATCTGCTCCCCGCGATAGAAACCGTTTTCGATTTCTGTCTTGCCGACCGTGATCCTCCCTTTCTTCGATTTGAAGTTGTAACTTACCTTGTCCCCCCGATACTCCTCTCCCCCGTCTTTCATGACCGGCTTGCCGATCGTCGAATCCGATTTGACCGTATCCGGAACACCTTCGGCATTGAGCGCAGACGTGTCCCAGTTCACGTCCATCCGCTCCGACTTCAGGCCAAGAGTTCTGTATTGAGTTTCCGACTTTCCGTAGAGATACATGTACCTCGTACTCATCGAGTAAATAATCGAATCGCGCGCGCTGTAAACGACAAGCGTATCGATACCGCCTCCTTGCGTGGACCGAGTCGTGTCGCCCGGGACTTTAGCCGATGCTGTTGAGTCAGCTTTTTGTGTCTGCGCAGGAGAGAAAGCGGGAGAGAGCAATAACAGGACGGGGAGTACGGAAAAACATCTGTTGGGGATGAGCGGAGGTACTTTGTTGATTGGTCGTAGACTCATCTTCCGTCGGTGCTAAAGAACAAGGCCTGCAGCACCGAGGATTCCTGCGTTGTTACGGAGTTGAGCCCGGAGGACGCGGATCTCCGGACGAAGAGGTTTCAACACGTGGGACTTCACCGAATCCTGAATCGACCGAATGACAAAATCTCCCGCTGCTGAAACTCCTCCGCCGATGATGCTGATTCGTAGGTCCAGAGTGTTCATGACGCCGGCAAGAGCAATCCCAAGAAGCGTGCCGGCTTCTGAGAGGATCTCTCGCGCAAGGCTGTCTCCGACTTGTGCGGCCTGGGCGATGAAGAAAGGCTCGATCTTCGATTTATCGCCCCCCGCCAGCTTGAGAATCTTCGAATTGGAGCGAACCTTCAAACGCTCTACTGTACGCCTTGAAAGATATCGCTGTCCTATATATGCTTCAACACAACCGCGACTGCCGCAGTTGCACTCGGGGCCGTTGTAGTCGATGCAAACGTGGCCAATCTCTCCGGCTCCCCCGGTCGGTCCGCGGAAAATCTTATTGTTCAATATAATGCCCCCGCCCACACCCGTTCCCCAGATGACGAACAAGAAATCGGAAAACTGCTTCCCCGCGCCAAATCGCGATTCTGCAAGTGCTGCTGCATTCGCATCGTTCTCGATCGCGATGGTGTGGTGTTTAAAAAGTTTCCTTATCTCATCCGCAAGTGGGACTTCCTCCCAATCGGCGAGATTCGGCGGAGACTTGACAACTCCCTCGTGATTGACGACGCCGGGCGAGCCGATGCCGATACCGGTGACTGCGCGCCCTTCGGTGTGCGAGAGCGCGTCGAGCACCGACAACTCGATCTGTCGGATGACGGCTGAGGGCCCCCCCTCGCCGTTCGTCGGAAGTTTATTCTGGTAAAGAATAGCGCCGTCGGATGAGACGATGCCCGTCTTGACCGTCGTAGCGCCGAGGTCGACGCCGACCGCAATATTTGAGCGACGCGATTTCATTCACGACAATAGTACAAAAAAAACCGGTGAAGTTCACGTGAACAGTGGGTTGGCTGGGCGAGGGAGGCGGAGAGCTTAGAGATTCCTTCGATAGAGCAACGGATTGAGTTCGCTAGCAGCAAGTTCGCCAGGTTTCTGACCAGGATGAAAAACCCCCATGTCGACCCTGCGGTGTTCATTGTCGGGATTCATGATGCGGGTGCCATCGGCAAAGTAAATGATGGTGATGACCTCCCGGCGCATCGTACTGCCGTTCGAGCGCGCCGAGTGAAGTGACCTGCCGGAATGAAAGGTCGCGTCTCCGGCCTTCAACGCATAACTCGGTGTTGCAGACTTTTGCTCACGGATGATGCGCTCGAAGTATTCCTGCGATGTTTCGGAAATCGGAAGCTGCGTAAACGATTTATTCGTGTGAGAACCCACCGCAAAACTCATCGATCCCATCTCTCGCGGGACGTCGACAAGCGGCATCCACATTGTGATCGTATGCTCGGTGTCCAGCGGCCAGTAATAATGATCCTGATGCCATGGCGTCGGCTTTCCACCGGGCTCCTTAATGAGGGCCTGGTCGTGGTACAGGCGGACGCCATCAACTCCCATAAGATCCGCGGCGATTTTCGCAAAACGCTGCGCGAACACGAATCGCCGGACGTCCTCGCGCATTCTCCAAACATTTGTAACTTGAGTGAACATGGCGCTGTAATCGGATATCCTCCCCTGCGAATCCTGCTTCTTCGCAACTTCGTCGACAATGCCGGTTATCAACGGACGGTACAAGCGGACCTCTTCGACAGATGCCACGCCACGGAGGAAGATGTGGCCGTCGCGACTATACGACGCACACTGCTCGGGGGACAGCGGGTACTCGGTCGAAAGGCCGGGTGTCATGGGGGGATGCATGCTGTGGTCTTCCCAAACAACTTGTGAATCAATGAACGAATTGTCAAGTTTGCACTGCAACTTCCCTGGCGAAATGCTGTATAACCAAGGGCAGCTTTATCTTAAACCAAAGCGGGACAACCTTTTATCTCTACTATGATCAATTTCGTCCAGCGAACGAACGGCCTCGCATTTCTA
>JBGOVN010000180.1:0-3993 GCA_041478155.1 Bacteroidota bacterium
AAGGACTTCCGTGAAGATTGTGGGCTCATGGAACCAACCCTTGCTCAATCCGTTTCCGCTCGGTATAGATCCCCCGAGGGTCAGGGTGGCGCCTTCGTTCTTGCCGATCTCGACATATTCGTGGACGGTTTTTTGCTGACTCTCGTTGACGACCGGTCCAACATCCGTCATTGGAAGAAGACCATCGCCGAGCCGAAGCTTCTTCGTTCTGTCGACGAGCATCGTCATGAACTTGTCATAGATTTTCTGATGGAGGATCAGCCGGCTCGTAGCCGTGCACCGCTGTCCGGTTGTTCCAAAAGCACCCCACAGGATCCCTTCGAGAGCGAGGTCGAGGTCTGCATCGTCCATGACGATCTGGGCGTTCTTCCCGCCGAGTTCCAGCGAAACACGCTTCAGCGTGTCGGAGGCGTTCTTCGAGATCTGCTTCCCTACTTCGGTTGAACCGGTGAATGAAATCAGATCGACATCGGGATGGAGCACAATTGCGTGCCCGACGTCCCGACCAAATCCATGGACGATGTTTACAACACCTTCCGGAAGCCCGGCCTCCATCATGATCTCGACGAGGGCCGTTGCTGTTCTTGGCGTGTCCTGCGCCGGCTTGAAGACGACGGTATTGCCCGAAAGAATTGCGGGAAACATTTTCCACGTCGGGATCGCCATCGGAAAATTCCACGGTGTGATAACACCCGCGACGCCGACCGGGACGCGAAGCGCCATGGCAAACTTGTTCGGGAGCTCCGACGGAACTGTGTAGCCAAACAAACGCCGTCCTTCCGATGAGGCGTAGTACGCCGTATCGATTCCCTCCTGCACATCTCCGCGCGTTTCGGCAAGGACCTTACCCATTTCGCGCGTCATTTCACGAGCAAGGTCTTCTTTCTTTTTTACCAGGAGGTCGCCTATCCTGCGCATGATGTCCCCGCGCGCCGGAGCCGGAACCAACCGCCATCGTTCAAAAGCCGTACGGGCGGCCTTTACCGCCTCGTCAACGTCTTCCTTGCCGGATTTGGGGAAGATGCCGACCACTTCGTCCCACTTCGCAGGGTTTCGGTTTTCGAACGTCTGTCCCGACTTTGCATCGACCCATTTCCCGTTGATCAGATTCCTGAACCGTTCAGCCATGCTCAATCTCCATTCTCAACTTAATCCCGCCTTCTCAAAAATGTAGTCGATATTCTTCAGACTCCTTCCGGCATCAAACAACTCCTCAATTTCCTTCTTGCCAAGAAGCTTTTGCACATCCCCGTTCGTGAGAAGCAACTCCTTAAAGTTCGACCCGTTCCTCCAGACCTTCATTGCCTGTTCCTGTACAACTTTGTAAGCATCCTCCCTTTTCATCCCTTTCTTTGTCAGAGCAAGAAGGACTTCCTGGGAGAATATCAACCCGCGGGTTTCATCGACATTGCGCTTCATGTGGTCGGGGTAGACGTCCAGATGCTCGATGACCGTCGTGAACTGTGCCAGCATATAGTCAAGGACGATGCAGCTGTCGGGAATGATAATTCGTTCGACAGATGAATGGGTGATATCCCGTTCGTGCCATAATGCAACGTTTTCCATCGCGGCGAGAGCGTTACCCCTCAGGACGCGTGAGAGACCCACAATCCTTTCGCACGTGACAGGGTTTCGCTTGTGCGGCATCGCGGAGGAACCCTTCTGCCCTTCGGAAAAATGTTCCTCCACCTCCAGCACCTCTGTTTTTTGAAGATGCCGAATCTCCGTCGCGAACTTCTCGAGCGAGCAGCCGCAGACGGCGAGCGTATTCATGAACTCCGCATGCCGGTCCCTCTGCAGCACCTGCGTCGAGACCGGGGCCGGCTTCAACCCAAGCTTCTCGCACACGTACCGCTCGACAAACGGGTCGAGATGCTGATACGTCCCGACCGCTCCGGAAACCTGACCGACGGCGATCGTTTTTACAGCGGACTCGAGGCGTTCGACGTTTCGACCGGTCTCGGCGAACCACAACGCAAGCTTCAATCCAAACGTGATCGGCTCAGCATGAACACCGTGGGTTCGGCCTATCATCACGGTGTGCTTGAACTCTCGCGCCCGTTGCGATAAAACCTGTTGCAATCGGCGCAATCCCGTGAGAATCAATTCCCCCGATTGTTTCATCTGTACCGCGAGTGCGGTATCGAGGACGTCTGAAGACGTCATACCGATGTGGATGAACCGTGATTCAGGGCCGACACTTTCCCCGACGTTCGTTAGAAAAGCTATAACGTCGTGCTTCACTTCGTTTTCGATCTTCTCGATTTGCAAAACGTCAAACTTGGCGCGGGCGCGAATCTTTGCGGGAGCGTCTTTCGGAATGACTCCGAGTTCCGCCTGCGCTTCGCAAGCCAGCAACTCGACTTCCAGCCAAATCCGGTACTTATTCTCGTCACCCCAAATGCTCCCCATCTCCGGTCGTGTATATCGTGCGATCATCGATAGCCTTCAGGAAGATTTTTCGAGGCGCAGGCTGAGGTCGAGAGTCTTTCGTTCCCGGTAGAGTTTAATCTTCAACACATCGCCGGGACTTGCGTCAACGACTACGCCAAGAAAGTCTTGCTCAGAATTTATCTTTTCTCCGTTCGTCTCGAAAATGATATCGCCAACTTTGAGCCCCGCTTTTTCCGCGGGACCGCCTGTCTGGACTTCACTCACGATAATTCCTTGAATTCTCGTGAGGCCAAAGTAACGTGCAATGCGGGCATCGACCGGTTGCGCGTCAAAGCCGGTCGCGATGTCGCGCGTAACTTTCCCCTTCTTTTTCAGCTCGGCAATGACTTTCTTCACCTTGTTGATGGGAATCGCAAAACCGTATCCTATGTACGTTGAACTCTGTCCGCCGGTGTAAATCAGCGTGTTCATTCCAATAACTTCACCTAAACTGTTGACGAGAGGGCCTCCGCTGTTTCCGCCGTTGATCGCTGCGTCGGTCTCGATCATGTCGCGGTAGAAATGATTCCCGATGTTTCCAAGGCTCATGCCGATGGAACTCACAACACCGACGGTGATCGTGGGTTTGTCGTTGATTTCAAACAGCCCGAAGGGGTTGCCCATCGCTATTGCCCATTCGCCGATGATGATGTCGTCGGAACTTCCCAGCTCGATGAAGGGAAGATTATCTCCCTGCACTTTAAGCAGCGCAACATCGGTCAAAGGGTCGGTTCCGATAACTTTAGCGCTCAGCCGTTTTCCACCGGATGTTGTTACCGTGATCTCCAGGGCATTGCCCGCAACGTGGTCGTTCGTTATGATATACCCATCTGCCGAAATAATGAAGCCGGAGCCCAGGCTCTGTACTTTTTGCTTGTACGTCCTGTCGCCAAAGAACTGACGGAAGAACGGATCGTCCCCAAAAAAAGGAAACATGGGATCCCGGTACTGGCGCACTTCAGTCACGTTAATGCCAACCACGGCCGGACTCGCTTTCGCGACGGAGCGTGTGATTGCGTTTTGTCGCGAGGAACCTATATTGTCTTGATCCTGCGTCGCAGCAGACTGGCTTCTTGCCACGGTGGAGAAGGTTTCGTCAAGACCGGGCGCGGAGACCTTCGACACATTCGACGAAGGGGACTTCATCGTGTAGCCAATCCCAACGCCGAGCACCAGCGGGACCGACAATAGGACAAAAAAGCGAACGTAGGGATTATTCATGATGGACTTTCACCAGCGAGAAGTTCTTTGATGGCGTCTTTGTGACTCAGCAACAACACGCCGCTTGCCATAACTGAATACGTCAAATAGTCCGTCATCGAGACGTTTCTGATCATCGCGTACTCGACCCATCGTGACGGAAGAACAAACAGAATCATGGGTGTCAGTACGATGGCAACGAGGTTGCCTTTTAAGATGTTGTGTGAAAGTCGATAGACGGTAAACCACGTCAGACACCATGCAACCGTGTAACCCACACCGAATCCGAAGAATCCTCCTGCCCCTGTTGCAAGACCTCTCCCCCCTTTAAACCGCAACCAGATCGAGTAATTGTGTCCT
>JBGOVN010000302.1:0-2775 GCA_041478155.1 Bacteroidota bacterium
GTCTATATCGAGGGTGTCACACCTCTTCCCATTCCGAACAGAGCAGTTAAGCCCCTCAGAGCCGATGGTACTATGTGGGTAACTGCATGGGAGAGTAGGTCGATGCCAGATTTTATTTTACAACCCCGAGTTGCGAAAGCTCCTCGGGGTTTTCTGTTTCTTGTATTTTGTAACTGTCCCGCTAGAAAACAGCGGGATCTCGCACAAAACGCTCGACATGGGAGAGTCCCGACGAATAGCTTCGGGATAAATAGGTCGATGCCACTCCCATTTCTGACCAATCTTAGAGAGCGCAGCGAGTCTGAGATTATCGTCAGAATGAGTATCCGTGCCTGCGACAGGCCCCCGACGAGGTCGGGGCAGGCAGGCCGCCGCTCTTGGGCAGGGATTTTATTTTTGAAACTCCGAGTTGCGAAAGCCTCTCGGGGTTTTCTGTTTCTGGAGGCACCTTGGAAGTCCACGTCGCACTCATTATCAAGGGTAGAAGAAATTCGTGCGGGTACTCCCTTCGGATCCACGAACCTCCAGGCTCAAGTGAAATCTCTTCCTTCCACCCAAATAAAGAGGGAAGTCTTTTTGGGCGTTTTTGATCGGTGCAGCGCAATTGTCATTCAAACCGAATTGACAAATAGCCGGGGACTTCATACATTACACGCCCGTTTCAGAGGATAGAGATCGCCTTTTCATTTCCGGCGGAACCTAAACCTCTCTATCAATAACGACACATCTTGAGGAGATACCATGACGAGGACTTGGATTTTGGGAATCGCTGGATTCGCACTTTTCACTCCGACAATCTTGGCTCAAACCCCTGACGAAATTATTGCCAAGTATATCTCGACAATTGGCGGAGTGGAAAAAATACAATCAGTTGCCTCATTACGCCGGACAGGCAAGTTCTTCGGAGGAGGAGGTTTCCAGGCAAAATACGTCCAGGAAAACAAGCGCTCAAACTCTGTAAGGGAAGAATTTACGACGCAAGGTCTGACCGGCATCAACGCCTACGACGGAAGGGCCGGATGGAAAATAGAACCATGGTCCGGCAAGAAGGATCCTGAAGCGCTGGGGGAAGAAGAATTAAAGTCGATCGTGGAGGATTCGGATTTTGAAGGACCCTTGGTGAACTATCAACGAAAAGGGAACAAAGTCGAATACATGGGAATGGAGCCCGTTGAGGGAACAGACGCGTTGAAGCTGAGAGTAACGATTCCGAACGGCGACACCTATCTCTACTATATGGATACAGATTACTTTGTGCCGATCAAGATAGAGACAAAACGCGTCGTGCGCGGCTCTGAGCGCGAGTACGAGACCACAGTTGGAGATTACAAGGAAGTTTCCGGATGGTACCTGCCCCACTCATTCGAAGGTAACGTGAAGGGGAGCTCGGATAAATGGAAAATCACATACGAAAAGATAGAGGTGAACGTCCCCCTCGACGAAAGTCGCTTCACGATGCCTACTACGGGGACGAAGGGCAAACAATAAGTATGCACTTCAACTTTGTGGCGCCCGTTGGATTTTGTCTTATGAATCTGGAACCTATGTTCCCAACACGAGAAAGGATCTCGAAGTGATAACTCTTGCGAAGCAAGTCACACATCGGACTTTTGTCCTCTTCTTTATCATGCAATACATTCTATCACTCGCGGCCCTGGCGTGGCAAGTACGTGAGACATCCCCGGTGAAAATCGATGCGGAAACCATATCAGGACTTGGTGCACGCAACATCGGCTCGGCAGCCATGAGCGGTCGGGTTGCGGCCATCGACGCTGTACGCGAGGGCCAGCGCCTCACCGTCTATGTGGGAGCTGCAAGCGGCGGCGTCTGGAAATCGGTGAACGGCGGAACAACCTTTAAACCGGTCTTCGATAAGCAAGCCGTCCAGTCGATCGGTGCGATTACGATTGACCCGAAGAATCCGAAGGTTATCTGGGTAGGAACGGGGGAAGCGTGGACCCGCAATAGCGTTTCGGTTGGTGATGGTATCTATAAGTCCACTGACGGGGGCGAGAATTGGGCGAACATGGGGCTTAAAGAATCGGAGCGCATCGCAAAGATTCTTGTCGATTCGTCCAATACAAACATCGTCTACTCAGCAGTCCCCGGCAAACTTTGGAGCGACAGCGATGACCGCGGCCTCTACCGAACAATGGATGGAGGGAAGGCGTGGGAAAAAATTCTGAAGGGCCCCAACGCCTCGACCGGATGTTCTATGATCTCGATGGACAGGAAGAATCCCAAAGTAATTTTTGCCGGCATGTGGGACTTCCGGCGCAAAGGATGGACGTTTCGATCGGGAGGAGAGGGACCGAATGCAGTGAGCGGCAGCGGACTGTTCAAAACGAGCGACGGGGGGATGACATGGAATGACCTGGATGAAAAAACGGCAATCGGACTTCCCTCGAAGCCGTGGGGCCGTGTGGCGGTCGCGGTTGCTCCCTCAAAGTCCAACATTGTGTACGCTTTCATTGAAGCCGAGCCGCCGAAGAACGGCCTCTATCGCTCCGACGACGGAGGAAAAACGTGGCAAGCGCTCGACCGGAGCCAGAACATGATCTGGCGCCCCTTCTATTTTGCGAATCTCATCGTCGACCCGAAAGACGAAAATAAGATCTATAAACCCGATGGTCCTCTCATAGTGAGCAACGATGGCGGAAAGAGTTTCAGCAACATTTCCGGCGGAGCGCATGGCGACTTTCACGATGTTTGGATCGACACGAGCAACACGGACCATCTCATCGTCGGGGATGACGGTGGTGTATGGTATTCATA
>JBGOVN010000159.1:0-4271 GCA_041478155.1 Bacteroidota bacterium
CCGATATGCTTATCAGCCGCGGAAAAATTACGCAGGTGGGAAAGGGCCTCGTTGCGCCGAAGAATGCAGTTGTCATCGACGCAACCGGAAAACATGTCTCGCCCGGAATTATCGACTGTCATTCTCATACAGCGATAACGGGAAGTGTGAACGAGGGGGGACAAGCCGTCACGTGTGAAACGCGCATCCAGGATGTTTTGAATAGCGATGATATCTGGATCTACCGTCAACTCGCCGGAGGAACGACTGCTGCAAATGTTTTGCATGGGTCGGCAAATCCCATTGGCGGACAAAACGCTGTCGTTAAATGGAGATGGGGTTCACTTCCCGATGAACTGCTACTTGAGGGGGCTCCTCCGGGGGTGAAGTTTGCGCTGGGCGAGAACGTGAAGCAGAGCAATTTCTTGCCGGGCGGAAGGCCTTCTACCCGGTATCCACTAACTCGCATGGGAGTCGACCAGATTATACGCGACCGGTTCAAGGCCGCGCTCGACTACGAGAAAGCAACGAAGGAGTGGGACCGCGACAAGTCCAAAATCCCTCCTCGCCGTGATCTTGAACTCGACGCTCTTCTCGAAGTCCTTAAAGGAAAACGGTTAATCCATGCCCACAGCTATCGCGAGGACGAAATCCTGATGTTACTGCGTGTTGCAGAGGACTTCGGCATCAGAGTAGCAACCCTCCAGCATGTCCTCGAGGGCTATAAGGTTGCCGATGCAATCGCAAAACATGGCGCAGGGGCGTCAACCTTTAGCGATTGGTGGGCATACAAGATCGAAGCGTGGGATGCAATTCCCGGCAACGGTCCGCTTATGCGTGAACAGGGCGTCGTCGTCTCATATAATTCCGACGATAACCAACAAGCGACTCGCCTCAATTGGGAAGCGGCGAAGGCGACAAAGTTTGGCGTTCCCGAAGAAGAGGCACTCAAGTTTGTCACGATAAATCCCGCCAGGCAATTGCGAATTGACGACAAGGTTGGTTCGCTCGAGGAAGGCAAAGATGCCGATTTTGTGATCTGGAGCGGGAATCCACTGTCGACATACTCAAAGTGCGAACAGACGTGGGTGGACGGAAAGAAATACTTCGACATTCAGGATGATCTCGCGATGCGTGCGGACATTCAGAAACAACGTTCGACGCTGATTCAAAAGATCCTTGCCAGCAAGAAAGAAACGCCACCCGCAACGACCGATCCGGCGTCGCGATTCCGCAGACCGAGAGAGGAAGAGCGCAGTTCTTGTATTGATGAACTCATCGCGCCGTATGGAGGTGACCAATGAAAACCTTCTTAGTGCAACTTCTCCTAATCGTAACGAGCGCAATGACTTCTCTTTTTGCACTCCCATCTGATCCGGTTCCGGCACCAAAGCAGAAAAAACCGATTGTTCTTATCGGAGGCACGATCCACACCGTCAGCGGTCTGGATATCGCAAACGGAAGTGTGCTCTTCGACAAAGGAAAAATCGTAGCTGTTGGAACAACCGTTCCCACACCGGCGGATGCTGAGAGGGTCGATATCACGGGCAAGCATGTGTATCCCGGACTTATCGACGCTTCGACGACGATGGGATTGACCGAAATCGGGTCTGTTCGCGGCACCATCGACATCGATGAGACGGGAACTATCAACCCGAGCATCCACGCGGAGGTTGCGGTAAACCCTGAGAGCGAGCTTTTTCCCGTCGCTCGCTCGAACGGTATTGCAGTAACTGCGACGTCCCCGGCCGGAGGATTGATCTCCGGAACCGCTGCAGCCATCATGACGGATGGATGGACGGGGGAGGAAATGACGTTGCGGGCCCCACTCGGACTCATTGTTAATTGGCCCGCGATGACGTATGTGCCGGGTCCTTTCGCACGACAAACGAAAGAGGACTGGTTAAAGCAACGGGACGAGCAACTAAAGTCTCTCAGGAATGCGTTCGCATCAGCCCGGGCTTATATGATGGCAAAGAAGTCTGAATCACAAAAAGGGGTTCGGTATCACGAAACAGACTCGCGTTGGGAAGCGATGATTCCGGTCCTCGAGGGAAAAATCCCCGCTCTTGTCCGCGCAAACGAGTTGAGCCAGATTCAAGCTGCGGTTACCTGGGCGGCTGAAGAGGGCGTGAAGCTCGTCATCGTGGGGGGTCGGGATTCGTGGCGCGTCACCGACCAACTTTTTGCAAAACACATTCCGGGGATTCTCACCGACGTCCAAAGCGCACCAAGCCGACGATGGGAAGATTATGATCTGATATTCTCCTTACCACGAAGGCTGAAGGATGCCGGGATACTCTTTTGCATCACCGGGAATAGCGACGCTTCGTTTTCGCGCGACGTTCCGTATCAAGCCGCGAATGCCGCCGCGTACGGCCTTTCGAAGGAGGATGCGATTAAGTCAATTACACTTTTCGCGGCTCAGATTCTTGGCATTGCGGACAAAGTCGGCTCGATTGAAGTTGGAAAAGATGCGACTTTGATAATCACATCGGGTGACCCGCTCGAACCTTCAACAACAGTAGAACAACTCTACCTTCAGGGTAAGAAGGTCGATATGCGTGATAAGCATAAGCAACTCTATCTCAAGTACCGGGAGAAGTACAAACAGGCGGCTGGGCAGTAGCAACAATCTTGCTGTCTCGGTGAGAAAAGGCGTCCCCCACAGGACGCCTTTTTTTCCCCCCCACTTCTTGTCCGCGTGGGGATTTCTTCGTATAATTTGAAGCCGAACTCTTTCGCAATAAATACAGATTTTGTTCATCTTCTTTCGTGCCATGATGGAAACGAGGAATGTAGACTTATCTGCTTTACGCATCAATCGCCCCAGCCAAGCCGGTGGCCCGCCTCCAGGATTTAGCATTAAGACTCTCGTCATAAGCCTTGCTGTGGTTGGCGTGTTTTCGGTTGTCGCTGTAGCGGGATGGAATTGGATGTTCAGTCCCGCCGTCGAGGTGAAGCTTGCAACGACCGCGCTTACTTCACCGTCGCAGTCTAACGCCATTCTTACTGCAAGCGGATATGTGGTGGCGCAACGAAAAGCTGCCGTTGCTTCGAAGACTACCGGCAGAATGGTCTACCTTGGCGTCGTCGAAGGAGACCGAGTCAAAAAAGATCAAATCATTGCGCGGCTCGAAGACAATGACGTTAAGGCCCAACTCGAGCAAGCCCGGGCAAACTTGAAAGTGAACCAAGCGGACCTTAACGACGCAGAACGATCGTTCTCGCGCCAGAAGAAACTATTCGCAAGCGGGCTTGCGTCTCAAGCGGATTACGATGCCGCAGAGGCGCGAGACCGCCGCGTGGCCGCCACTATTGAGGTGGCAAAGGCCGCGGTAACCTCCGCCGAGGTTGCCCTGGAATACACCCTCGTACGAGCTCCCTTTGACGGCACCGTGTTAACAAAAAATGCGGACGTCGGTGAGATCGTCTCCCCGCTCGGAGCGAGCACCACCTCTCGTGCCGCAGTCGTCACCATTGCTGATATGAGCTCGCTCGAGGTGGAAGCCGACGTTTCGGAATCTAATATCGAGCGAATCGTGTCAAGCCAACCGTGTGAAATAACGCTCGATGCTTATCCGGAACAACGCTACCAGGGCTTCGTCGCGAAGATTGTACCGACGGCAGACCGGGCAAAGGCAACTGTGCTCGTCAAGGTTGGATTCACCACATACGACGCCCGCGTCCTTCCCGAAATGAGTGCGAAGGTCCTCTTTCTCACGAGACAGAGCGACTCCTCAACTCAAACCGTAAAGCCTTTTCTCACAGTTCCAACGTTAGCTGTCGGCAGTCGGGATGGAAAAAAAATTGTCTATATTGTCCGGGACAACAAGGCTGTTGAAGTCTCTGTCACGCTCGGCAGACAGGTCGGCGCGTACACCGAAATCACGAGCGGTCTGGTTGTGGGAGATAAGGTGGTGGACCGACTAAGCAGCGAAATCCGCAATGGCGTCAAAGTGAAGATTCAATAGAGACAACGATATCGGATGATCCTCAACGAGAACCTGGAACAATCGGAGAGCGTATGCCAACTGTAATAATTAAAGTAGAAGATGTTTCTAAATCATACCGTAGAGATAGTTTTGAGGTTCCAGTCCTCAACAATATCTCTTTCGAGGTCAACGAAGGAGAGTTTTTGGGACTCATGGGTCCGTCCGGCTCGGGAAAGACAACGCTGTTAAACCTCATCGCAGGCATCGACCGCCCGGACAAGGGAAAGATAACCGTGAACGGCACGGACATAGCTATATTAAGCGAGACTTCCCTGGCGAAGTGGCGGGCAAATCATA
>JBGOVN010000319.1:0-2587 GCA_041478155.1 Bacteroidota bacterium
AATGGAGTTGATAGAATCGACACAGCTGACGCGATAGTTGTAGAGGGCATAGGTTTCGATTCCGTTCAATACTACCGTATGTGTGATGCTCGTCCTCGTGTCCGTCGCGCGCAAATAGTAGTCAGGGAAGGGCTGTCGGGCCGCAGCGTCATCGGCGGCGAAGTAGACCACGGCTTTCGTCGTTGGATTCGGTGTCTCCCAACGAATCGTTACCTCGTTCTTCTCGGAAATGTAGACGGATGGAACGACACGGTTCCACGGCAGGGAGGAAGCATACGTAATGCCAAAAACGAGTGTGAACAAGGCAAACCGCAGAGCCCTACGATTCATGTCAGAACGCCCTCAACGCTGCTTTTCGCTTCGAATCTTTTTCCTGGTCGGAGATCTTGAAATTGTAGTCGTACAACGCTCCCTCCCATTCGCCATAAACAGGATTAGGTAACACGATAAACTTCGACCCAAACTTATCCTTCGCCTTGTCCGCCTCCCCAAAACGTTCTGCAGTATTTTTTCTTTCGAAGACGTTTGAAAAATCGTTGAGGTTATCTCCCATCAGCAATACGATCTCGTGGTCAGATGCAACGGCGTTGCGTCTTCCTTCCTTGCTCGATTCCTTGTCCTTCAGGATAACGTGCTGTTCATCGGCTAGCGGAAAACCCGCAGATTTCAGATTCTTGATCGTCGAGCTCAATTGAGCGGTTGTTCGATTCGAGATGTAGTAAACATCCACTCCGCGCGAGACCGCGTAGCTCAAGAAAGCGACCGAACCGGGCAAGGCCTCAGCTTTTGCGGCATCGATCCATTCATCCCACCGGAATGGAAACGACTTATCCTCTTTTAGGAGCATAACAGAATGCGGACTATTGTCGAGGATCGTCTCATCGACGTCGACGACGATGGCGCGCTTCTTCGCGGGTTTATTGTTCTTCAGGTCATTGTCGAGCACAAGGCGTGCAGTATTGAACGCTTGATAGTATAACGCCCGGCACTCCGCGGCATTTTGATACCAAACGAGCGCAAGGGTCGTGTGCTCATTCTTCATTGCATGTTCCTCACCGGCAACCCAGGCGATCGAGCCGAAGCCGGCGAGAAGGACTGAGGCAAGGAGAATTGACGATGGGAATCTTGATTTGGTCATTGGATCTCCTCTTTCAATGTTTTCTTACTTAAGCAATGCTCGCGCTCTCTTCAATACATTCTCTACAGTGAACCCGTATTCTTTCATCACAACCTCTCCGGGAGCAGAGGCTCCGTATCCTTCGATGCCGATGATGTCGCCCGCGTCCCCGACGTACTTATTCCAGCCCATAGGCGATCCTGCCTCGACGGCTAGCCGTTTCTTCACGGTTGCGGGAAAAACAAGGTCGCGATACTCCTTCGGTTGACGCTCGAACAATTCCCACGACGGCATACTCACAACCCGTGCCGGAACGTTCTCTTTCGCAAGTTGTTCGTAGGCGCCGATAACGTGCTGTACCTCCGACCCGGTACCGATCAGGATGATCTCCGGTTTCGCGGAATTCTCCGCGAGGATGTACGCTCCGTGCACAAATTGTTCCGCGGGGGCATACTTTGACCTGTCGATCAGCGGAAGTTTCTGACGCGTGAGCGCGAGAGCAACCGGACCGGAGTGATGCTCGATGGCAACCCTCCATGCGACCGCGACTTCATTCGGGTCGGCTGGACGAAGAAGCGTGATGTTCGGAATGGATCTCAATGAGGCAAGTTGTTCGATCGGCTGATGTGTCGGCCCGTCTTCTCCGAGTCCGATGCTGTCGTGCGTGTAGACAAAGATCGGGCGAATATGCTGTATGGCGGCGAGGCGAACCGGCGGCCGCATGTATTCCGAAAAGATGAGAAACGTTCCGCCGTATGGAATGACGCCTGACGTGTGGGCCAATCCATTCAGAATCGAACCCATCGCATGTTCGCGCACGCCGAAACGGAGATAGTGCCCTCCGTAGTTGCCGGGTTGAAACTCTCCCATGCTTTTCACGAGCGTGTTGTTCGACGGCGTCAGGTCTGCCGAACCACCGATCATCGTCGGAAGATGCGGGACGATTGCAGCCAGAACTTTCCCCGATGCTTCTCGTGTCGCCATCGATTCGGTGAAGGTCGGGATTGCCTTCTTCCATGCGTCGCCGAAGTCGTTATTCATTACCTTCTCCAACTCATTCGCTAAGTCTCCGTGCGCCTTCCGGTATGCGCTGTAAAGCTCATTCCATGCCGTTTCCTTCTTTTTTCCCTTCTCCTTCGCCTCGCGAAAATGCTTAAGCGCTTCATCCGGAACATAGAACTGTTTATCAGGATCCCATCCAAGATTCTTCTTCGTCAATTTTACTTCATCCTCTCCGAGCGGAGAGCCGTGCGCTTCGGCTGTATCCTGTTTGTGCGGACTGCCAAAGCCGATATGCGTCCGGACCTTAATGAGCGACGGCCTTGTTGTTTCTGCTTTTGCGTTTCGTACTGCTGCATCGATCGCATCGAGGTTGTTTCCGTCATCCACCGCCTGGACGTGCCAACCGTATGCTTCAAAACGCTTTCCGCGGTCCTCCGTGAACGAGAGGTCGGTGCTTCCGTCGATGCT
>JBGOVN010000170.1:0-4089 GCA_041478155.1 Bacteroidota bacterium
GAATGACTTGGATGTTTCCAGGGTTGTGAAATTGTAGCGGAATCAAACACACAAACGTCCGTCCACCACGCACAGCCGTGATTTCGACAGTCGTATTTAGAAGCTTAACATCTCTGTATTTAAGAACAGTCAGCAATTGATCGGTGATCTCCGATCTCTTGCGGGGGGCTATCCGAAATCGTCGGCGCTGTGTGGTTGGGTCTGAACGTGTGTTTAATTTCGGCACAATTATTCTATCATTCGTGCTTCCAAATGTCGGTACGTCGTCGATTTCCACAGGTTTTCACCCAACAACTTGAAGTACAAAACCGTGGCAACATGAACAACAGGACTTGTCTAAAGTCCCAAAGGGATCCCTTCGGAAAAACAGCAGTGCTCGCCGGCAGGCGAGCGGAACTGAAATGAAGCAAAGAGTCAATTGATGTTAATTGTCCCGCGCAAGGAGACTGAGACATTACCTACAGGAGATAAGGTATTGGTTCTCCTTCTAACATCAACTGGCGAGAGATTCGTTCCCTGATGTTGATTCTCGGAGACGTGTTCCCTATATTTAAGTACTATAATAATGCGACGGGCTGGTAAAATATTCTCTCTCTTCACCATCGTCCTGCATCTGGGCATTGTCCTCCACACCAGCGTTGGTCACAATCACATCTTGCCCGGTAGTTTTTATTCCGTCCATCGTCTCCTCAGTCATACATGCGGAGCAAACGAACTCCACAAGCCGCTCGAGCCCGATGACCAGTGCCTTCGCTGTCTTCGAGTATCCAATTCTTCGGCCTACCTGGCCATGTTTTTGTCAGTGCTGCAGGTATCGGCTGAACCGCTGCGAAAAGAAACCGTCCAGACGAGACTTTTCGGCGAAGTCCGTTCAACGATCTCCCAACGCGGCCCTCCTCACCTCGTTTCCTAGCCAAGACCTGTTCGACTCGTAGGCGTTGTAACCGGAAGGGAGGCGCCCTCCTGCGAGAGAGCCCGGTCAACTATCATCTCTATTGAGGTACCATAGGATGATCGAGATGGGTCAGCATGAAGCAGACCCATGATCATGGTGATTATAAAGGAAACTCAGGATATGAAACAAAACACATGGATAATGGTTCTAGCCCTCTGCGTGCAGCCGTTTTCCCTCAACGCGCAGCAGAAGGATGACACGAAGACTTCGAATGAAGGAATTAAGAGCGAGGTTCAGCAATTGCGCGCACAGATCGACAGTTTGAAACTGATGTTTCAGCCGGCTCGTTCTGAGGGAGAGGATGAGCTGGACAAAGTAGCAGAGCGGCTCGAGAAGCAGATGCGCGTATTGGAGAACAAGATCGATGCGATCTCCCGCGCTACGGCGCCCGTCGTCTTGAACCCGCGCACGACCGCATTCATTAACTTCGCGGCTCGCGGAGATGACAAGAAAGTATTGGATGAAAGCGGGCAAACCGAAATCGACAACCGCCCCTTCCTACGCACGGTGGAGCTGGAGCTTCGTGCGCAGGTGGATCCGTACTCCGAAGCCGTGACAATCATTTCGCTGGAAGACCAGGCCGGGAAGGGGTTTTCGATCGACGCCGAGGAGGCGTATGGTCTGATCAAGAGAATCCCGATCCTGGAGGAAGCCCCCTTAGGACTGAAGTTGAAGATAGGAAAATTTCGCGCGCCATTGGGGACGAATAACAAAATTCACATGCATGACCTCCCCTGGACGACACGACCTCTTGTCATCTCGAAATATCTTGGCACCGAACACGGGAATTTCTTCGAGTCGGGTTTCAATCCCGTCGGCGTTGACCTTGATTTCTTTCTTCCAAATCCGATCCCCGGAACAACTTTTGAAATGAATGCTGATCTCCTTCGGGCAGGGGACCTCGCCTTCAGCCAGGGTCATGGCGTAGACCAGCCGGCGCTGCTCGGACATCTCACGTTGTCAAAGGATTGGAACAACGAGCATCTCTTCATCGTTGGAGCGAGCCTCTACAACGAATCGGGGTCCAGTTCGACAAGGCTTATCGGCGCAGACATTACGTACAGGTGGGCTCCGGTGGAGCAGAGGGAATATCACTCCTTTGTTGCAGGGGGTGAAATCTTCTCCGGCCGACACACATTCTCCGATAGCTTACAGAATAGCCCCATCAGCAGTTCGTACGGCTGGTTTACGTATCTTCAATACCAGTTCTCGTACTGGACGTACGTCGGCGTGCGCTATGACTGGCTGCAGGAGCCGACCAATAACGCACTCCAGACCAAGGCATTCTCAGTCTACCTCAGTTACTATACAACTGAGTTTCTTCGCTTTAGAGTTGGTTTCGAACACAAAGACAGCCAGATCCTCGCTCCAAACCTCGTGCCGGTGAATTCCGGAATTTTCGAGGTGAACTTCGTTTTTGGTTCTCATCCGACCGAGCCGTATTGGGTCAATCGGTGAACCGCGAAAATATCCGAAAAAGAAAAAGGAGAACGTGATGCGTACAAGACTATTTTTTTGCGGCCTGATGTGCATACTGGCGCTTGGAACTCAGGCCCTGTATACCCAGACAAAGAAACTCAAAGTGGTAGTGACACTCAATTACTTGAAGTATGTCACGCAGCAGATAGCAGGGGAGAAGGCGGAGGTTGTTGCGCTCGCCAACCCCAAACAAGATCCACACTATGTCACGCCGTCACCGCGAATGAACCAGCTTGCAAATGATGCAGACCTGTTCATTGAGAACGGACTTTCCCTCGACCTATGGGCCAAGAACGTGCTCGATGCCTCGGGTAACCCGAACATCCAATCCGGCAGTCCGGGCCATTTGATTGCAACGATCAATGTCCCTGTCAAGGAGCTACCGACCGAAGTGTCCAGGGCGTGGGGCGATATTCATCCTCAAGGGAATCCGCATGCCTGGCTCGACCCGTTCAACGTCAGAATCATTGCAGACAATATTGGCGAGCGCTTGAAGAAACTGGACCCGGTGAATTCCGGATTCTACGATAATCGGTTGGAGGCCTTCAAGAACCGGCTTGATGCAGCCATGTTTGGAGAGGATCTATTAAAGGCGGTTGGAAAGAAGGCGGGAGACATCCTGACACGTAAGGCAAGAAATGATGAACTTGATGATTGGCTCAAATCAAGGAAACTAGACTCCAAGCTTGGGGGTTGGATGCGCGACGCGGCCAAATTCAAGGGATTGAGAGTCATGTCATACCACAAGACCTACATTTATTTCTGCGATCGCTTTTCGCTGCAGATTGCAGGAGAGCTGGAGGAGAAGCCGGGGATTCCACCGCCGCCACAACACCGCGATGCCGTCGTCGAGCAGATCAAGCGTGAGAACATCAAGGTCATCCTCAACGACAATTTCTATTCGCGTGAGGCAGCCGATTACGTCGCGAGCAAGACTTCTGCGAAAGTCATCATAACCTATATTGATGTCGGCTCAACTCCAGAAGTCGATACCTATGAAAAACTTATTTCCTATCTCCTCGACGAGATGGGACAGGTGGTTCACTAGCATGGGAAACTTAGAGCAGATATTTTATCTTCCGGCTTCGATGCTGTGGCCTCTGGCAGCCTGCCTGGTGCTAACGGGATTTCTTGTCTATCTCGGCGTCCACGTTATCGCCCGTAAAGTGATTTTTGTCGACCTGGCGCTCGCGCAAATAGCCGCTCTTGGCACGGTGACGGGTATTCTGTTAGGGTACGAGGTGGGAAAGGACACAACCGAGCTGTATCTGTATTCCCTGGCGTTCACGATTTTTGGAGCGTTCATTTTTTCCGTAACGAGGATGAAGGGGGAAAAGGTTCCGCACGAAGCAATTATCGGCATTGTCTATGCCGTCACCTTCGCAGCGACAATTCTCGTTGTATCGCAGAGCGCTCTCGGCCCGCAGGAACTTGACCATATCATCAAGGGAGAACTCCTCTGGGTGCAAAAGGCGGTCGTTATCAAAACCGCCGTCATCTATGCCCTCGTCGGAGTGTTTCATTTTATCTTTAGAAAGAAATTTATGGCAATTTCTTTCGACCCCGATGCGGCGGAAGCTTCCGGCTTGAACGTCAGGTGGTGGGATTTTTTGTTCTACATGTCGTTCGGATTTGTGATCACAAGTTCGGTCGCC
>JBGOVN010000060.1:0-6538 GCA_041478155.1 Bacteroidota bacterium
ATGCTCTTCAGGCGGAGGAACACAACGCCAAGACCAGACTTGAGACGCTTGTCTCGACAAACGACGGATTCAAGATCGCAGAAGTCGACTTGCGTCTTCGTGGGCCGGGAGAATTCTTTGGAACACGCCAGAGCGGCGTCCCGGGTCTGCGCATTGCAAGCCTCATCGACGACGGAGAACTCTTGCAGACTGCTCGCTCCGAAGCGTTCAAACTCGTCGCCCAAGACCCTCAACTGAAGTTGCCTGCCAATAGTTTCATCCGCCAACACTTCGAAAGGAAGTACAAGAGCATTCTTGAGCTCGGAAACATCAGCTAAGGTACTTCTCTCTTCGACGAATCTACTTCTCGCTCGATTGCAGCCGCACTTCATTCTCGCTCACTCCCGAGTTGAATCAAAAATACCTCTGCAACGATCATTGCTCGCGACTTTCATCGCGCGGCGGAGGTACCGAGATGTCTTCATGGTGAAATATATTCCGGAAAATATTTTCGTGTCGATCGATGAATGAGGATGATGACGCAAGAAATTATTTTCCTTTTGTCGCTCGATGAAGGTCGTGACTCAAACGTCATCGACGAACAAATATCGTCGAAAAAACTTGACAACAAGTTATAAAACCTTATATTTGTAGTAGTAGTTCGTCGTTCATTGAAACATCAAGCACATCGCTCAACACTTGAAAGGTTGAACACACTGCTTGCGAAAGCAACTGAATGTCGCTCTCGTCTATAATCTGAAACCTGCAGATGCAAATTCGTCTGAAGGTGAAGAGGACGCGAGGAGCGAGAGTAGCGGCGAGATGATTGCCGTCGCTTCTCGCACCAAAACGGAGACGAAAGCAGACACATACGCGGAATGGGATACTGAAGAAACCATTCTCGCCGTCAAAGCGGCGCTTGAGCAACACCACAACGTCTCTCTCATCGAAGCCAACGAGGAAGCCTTCCAAAAATTCCTTCAGGTTCAACCCGATATTGTCTTCAATATCGCTGAAGGACTGCGTGGCCCATCTCGCGAAGCACAAATTCCGGCAATGTTAGAAATGCTCGGCATCCCGTACACGGGATCCGACCCTCTGACGCTCGGTATTTGTCTTGATAAAGCCCGCACGAAAGAAATTCTCTCATTCCATAACATTCCCACCCCTCCTTTTGCCGTTATACGTTCTCTGGAGGAGTTTGCATCTTGTTCCGTCCCTTTTCCCGCAATTGTCAAACCGCTCTACGAAGGCTCCAGCAAGGGAATATTCAATTCCTCCGTCGTTCGTGCGACTTCCGAATTAAAAAAAGAGGTCGAACGGATTCACTCGGAATATCACGAGCCCGCACTAGTCGAAGTTTTCCTTTCGGGGCGCGAATTTACCGTCGCTCTCCTGGGTAACGGGAGGCGTCTCCAGGCCCTGCCGATCATTGAAATTAAGTTTGACTCATTGCCCGCCGGTGTCAATCCTCTCTATTCCTATGAAGCGAAGTGGATCTGGGACACAATCGATAATCCCCTTGAGGTTCACGAATGCCCTGCGGGAATCCCCACACAGCTCTCAGACTCTATTATAGAGGTCAGCAAAAAGGCCTACCGGGCGCTCAACTGCCGGGATTGGTGCCGAATTGACATACGACTTGATGCAGACGGAATTCCGAATGTGTTGGAGCTAAATCCGCTTCCCGGAATCTTGCCAAACCCTGAGGAGCATTCATGCTTTCCGCAGGCTGCCAGAGCGGCAGGGATAGGGTATGAACAGATGATTAACGCGGTAATGGATTTTGCCCTGGAAAGACACGGTATTTAGCACGAGATGAATACAATGTCAAAACTGACAATCGGAATTCTTTGCGGATTGGCATTTGGGGCTCTGGCTGCCGGAAGCATGATTCCCATGAGCTTCCCTGATAAACGTACTGCAATAACCGCGGCGTTTTTAAACCGTTTTTCAATCGGACTCGTCATTGGAGCATCCGAATTGCCGTTCGCACCATGGCTGAACGGAATGATGTTGGGCCTTCTCCTGAGTCTCCCCGCTGCCATCATCACAAAGGCTTGGGCACCAATTTTAATTCTAGGTACAATCGGCGGCGTTGTCATCGGCTATGTGGTGGGGATACGATGAGAGAATCCATAAAGGAAATAAAGAGTGATCCTGAATAATTCAGAAAAGCCATTGCCTTTCGTAATGATGGTGATGGCAACCGTTCAAGTTTTTTCCCCCCTCCACTAACCCCCGGGAGTTCCATGCCAAAAAAGATCCACGTAGCTGTCGTATTTAACGAACCCACCGTCGGGACCAAAGAGGGACGTCAGTATATCTCTGCGAATGGGAAGCTTGAAGCAATGGCGTCGCATGCTCAGCTCGTGACTCAATCTTCCAAGGAGGTCCTGGATCTTTCCGAAATTGGCGTCGTCGAGGAGCGGGAACATGTCGAACGTGCGTTGAAGGAGGGGGGATACAAGACTTCGCTCTTCAATATGAACGGTGATCTCCAGAGGTTGATTGATTTCATTCGGGAGAAGGACCCCGACATTATATTTAATCTGTGCGAGTCAGTGGGGAATGAGGCGATCCATGAGATGCATGTTGCGGGTGTTTATGAATTGCTCGGAGTGCCGTACACCGGTGCGGGGTCGTTTGCTTTGGGGACATGTCTGAACAAGGTCCGAACGAAGGAAATACTATCGCACCACAAAATACCGACACCGCATTTCGCGCTCTTTGAGAGCATCACCGACGTCAACATCGACGACATCGACCTCGAATTCCCGATGATCGTCAAGCCGTCGCATGAGGACGCAAGCGTCGGTATCGACAACGCCTCTGTCGTCGTAGACATTGCTTCACTGCGCAAACGCGTGCGTCATATATTTCAGACGTTCGGCCAACCTGCTCTCGTCGAGGAGTATATCCGCGGCCGCGAGCTCAATATCGCAATCATGGGGAATCGGCGTCCGGTTATTCTGCCAATCTCTGAAATTGATTTTTCAAAACTGCCGGAGGATTATCCCAAGATCGTTACGTATAACGCAAAATGGGTCGAGGGTACCGAAGAATTCTTGGGGACGGTCGGAGTTTGCCCTGCAATCCTCTCGTCCGAGGTTGAACGGAAAGTTAAAGACCTTGCGTTGAGAGCGTACCGTATCATGGGACTTCGCGACTACGGACGAATCGACATGCGCATCGACAAGAAGGACAATCCGTACATACTCGAAGTAAATCCGAATCCTGACATATCCGACAGCGCGGGGTTTGCGCGGTCCACACACGCGTACGGTTTATCGTTTGATGACGTGATCTCGAAAATTGTTGAATACGCCTGGGAGAGGACGCCGTAGCCGAGCAATGCCCATCCGCAGGTTTGAGAAGAGTGATGTGTTGCCGCTGACGGAGATTGTAAAAGCAACGAATGTGTTCCGCCCGGAGGAAATCGATGTCGCGGTAGAGTTGATGGAGATAACCGCTGAGAAACCGAATGACGAGGAGTACATACTTTTCACGTCTGTCGACGAATCAGGGTCTGTGCTCGGCTACTATTGCGTCGGACCGACGCCGATGACCGTCTCTACGTTTGATCTGTATTGGATCGCGGTCGACCCTCGTCGGCACGGAAAAGGAGTCGGCCACCAATTGCTCGAACATTGCGAAAGTCTTGTGAAGTCGAAGGGAGGGACGCTGATCATGGTCGAAACATCGTCGCTCCCGAAATACGCCGCGACAAATCATTTTTATAAGCGTCACCAATACACCGAGTCTGCCCGTGTGAAAGCGTATTATGCGGCCGGAGACGATCTGATCGTTTATTCGAAACACTTGTAAGAAGAGAGCACGCCTGCAGGCCGCAGGCTACATGAATGCTCGCTGAATTTCAGAATAACTGAGGAGGTTCGACCCCCGTATGGAACTGTGGCAAGAAATGTTGCGTCAGAGCATCGACAGCGGCAAAGATTTGGTTGAGCGTTTTGGATTCGAATCCGAGATTGCAGAGAAACTCAACAAGTTCTTTCACACCCGTATCAATCCCTATTATCTGAGTCTCATCCGCTATCCGGGAGACCCGATCTGGCTCCAATGCATCCCCGATGCAGCTGAATTGGACGATAAGGATGCCTTGGAGGACCCGTTAAACGAGGAGCGCGATAGCCCGGTCCCGAGCATTACGCATCGCTACCCGGACCGTGTCCTGTTCCTTATCACCAGCCAATGCTCGATGTACTGCCGTTTTTGCACGAGAAAACGCAAGGTCAGCGATTCGACAAAGATCAACACGAAGTATATCCAGGATGGCATCGATTACATCGCGGCCCATCCTGAAGTCAGAGATGTGGTGCTCTCCGGCGGCGACCCGTTGATGGTCACAGACTATGCCTTGGAGCGAGTGTTGTCGGGCCTGAGGGAGATTCCCCACGTCGAAATTATCCGTCTGGGGACAAAAATGCCGTGCGTCTTACCCCAACGAATCACCCCGAAGCTCTGCAAAATGATTAAGAAGTATCATCCCATTTACGTCAACACACATTTTAACCATCCTTGGGAATGCACCCCCGAAGCAGAGAAGGCATGTGTCATGCTCGCGGACGCCGGATGTCCCGTGGGCAACCAGGCCGTACTGATGAAGGGGGTTAACGATAGTCCCGACGTCATGCTGGAACTGCATCGGAAATTGCTCAAGATGCGCGTCCGCCCGTATTATATTTACCAGGCGGACCTGACAAAAGGGACGAACCATTTCCGAACGCCTGTTCGGGTCGGCCTCGAAATCATGGATAAGCTGCGTGGCCATACCTCCGGTCTTGCGGTGCCGTATTTTGTCATTGATGCACCGGGAGGGGGCGGAAAAATTCCGCTGCTTCCGCAATACGTCCTCGGAAGGAACGGCAAGGATATCATCCTTCGGAATTTCAAGTACGAGATCTTTACGTATCCGGATGTTGAAGAAGGTCCGCTTGATGTTCATCCGGTCGAACATAAGTATCTCCGGAAACGGCGACAGACCAGACGAAAATCGGCCGTTCCCAAGAAGATAGCCCAACCAACCGAGAGCTCTGGAAATTAATAGAACACGTTGTAATGCAAGCCCGGACGATTTAGTGCCGGGCTTCTTTATTTAATGAATTCTTTCGAGCCGGAACGTATCATCAAAACAGTATGGCCGCTGTATCACGTGCAGTAGTTCCCCCGCCCGCGAAAGGGCCCCGGAAGGGCCGCTCAAAGAGAAGGAGACTTCATGACCCCCGAAACAGTTAAGAACATCCAGGAAGCGCTGCGACAGGAAAAAATCGACGGTTGGCTGCTGTATAACTTCCGCGGTTCGAACCTCTTCGCAACACGCCTCATGGCACTGCCGACGCACATTATGTATACGAGAAGGTATTTTTATTTTGTGCCGGCAAAGGGAGAGCCGAGAAAACTCGTTCATCGTATTGAAGATTTGAATCTCGATTCAGTCCCGGGCTCCAAAACAATTTATCTGAGCTGGCCGTCGTTGGACCAGGGGCTCAAGAAGATTCTCAAAGGGGCTAAGAAGGTTGCAATGGAGTATTCACCCCGCTGTGCAATTCCGTATGTGTCTACGGTTGACGGCGGTACCGTTGAGATGGTTAAGAAGGCCGGGGTGAAGGTCGTCTCGTCTGCGAACCTCGTTCAATATTTCGAGGCACGCTGGGACGACGAACAGGCAATAGATAATCTCGAGACTGCCAAACATTTGCGACAAATTGTCGACGAAACGTTCGGATTCATCCGGACGCGCATGCTGGCGAATCAACCGATACATGAATATGACGTGCAGCAATTTATGGTTTCAGAATTCAAGCGGCGCGGGATCAAGACAGAGGAGCCGCCAAACTGTTCTGTCAATGCAAACAGCGCCAATCCCCACTACGAGCCGACAAAAAACATCCATGCCCCGCTGAACAAGGGGGATTATGTGCTTCTCGATCTTTGGGCCAAGAAAGACAAACCGAGATCTGTCTATGCCGACATTACCTGGATGGGTTTCATCGGCGAAATAGTGCCTGCGGAATTTGAAAACATTTTCCAGGTTGTGAAGGGGGGAAGGAATGCCGCGTTAACGTTCGTGAGGGATTCGGTCGCAAAGAAGAAGGAAATCATGGGCTGCCAGGTTGATGACGCGGCCCGAAGCTTCATCAAGAAGAAAGGATTCGGCGAATATTTCATCCATCGCACCGGACATTCGATAGGCGAAGAGATACACGGCAACGGCGCCAACATGGACAACTTGGAGACACGCGACGAACGCAGGATCATTCCTCGGACGTCGTTTTCAATCGAGCCTGGAGTCTATCTCACAGGAAAGTTCGGGATTCGGAGTGAAATCGACGTGTATGTTTCGAAGGACAAAGAAGTGATCGTGACGGGGGAGCCAATGCAGGAACATGTAGTTGCGATACTTAAGAAATGATGGGAAATATAGGAATCGGAGATGCGTATCGAGTGAGGTGGAGTTCGAGGGCTTCCCAATGGGGAGTTGCTTTAATGAAGAATATGCTTGACACAATCTGAAACTATTTGTACGTTGGAAACGTAA